>JAFRTA010000266.1 GCA_017427315.1 Clostridia bacterium | reverse complement strand
TTGCGCCAGACCGGCTGTCGGATTACTCTCCGATCTGCATCTCAAACGAACTCTTTCCGTCCGGGCTTTGTCCGATCTCCTCGCGCATTCCGTTTCCGTCCTCAAAGACGACGCGGACGTCGTCCGTCACGCCCTCGGGCGGCGCGACCCCGAACCGGACGACGGCGTTTCCGTTATCGTCGACGCCGGCGTAGAGTTTCTTTACGGTATCCCGCGGGTCGGTCTGGCGCTCGCCGCCGATGAATACCTCGATCACGAACCTTCCGATCCCACGCAGCAGCGCGCCGTCGGTCGCGGCGTTCGCCGTTAAACCCGCCGCGGTCAGCAGGGCGAGGACCGCCGCCGCAATCAGGAGCGGACGGGGAGCCCGCCGCCGCGTCGGGGCGGTTTCTCCGTTCGGAATACGCAGGATTTTTTCAACCGTGTCGTCCGAAGGATATACCGCGGACATTGTTTTTTTATATTGCTCTTTATTCATCGATATCATCGTCTCCCAATATCTCTTTCAGTTTTTTTCTTGCGCGGCAAAGGCGTGTTTTGACCGCGCTTTCGCTGATGCGCAGCGTCTTCGCGATTTCGGCGACGGACAGATCCTCGTAATAAAACAGGTGGATCACAATACGCTCGTTCGTCGGCAGAGCCGCAACCGCGCGATAAAGCGTCCCGTCCCGCGGGTCGTCGAATACGGGAAGCGCTTCCGCCTCCGTCAGCGTCGTTACGCGCCGGCGCCATGGGGTACGCAGCAGGTTCCGGCATTCGTTCACGCAGACCGCCGTGAGCCATTTGTCCGTATGTTCTCCGTCCCCGAACGGTTCTTTCCGTCTCCAGAGCTTGAGAAAAACGTTCTGTATAACATCCTCCGCGTCCGCGCGGTTCTTCGTGAACGACAGTGCGAGCAGGAACAGCCGTTGACCGTTCCGCCGTGCCGCCGCGTCAAAATCCGTTTTTTCCATGGTTCACCGCCCCGTCGCCTCTTGCTGAAAGGTCCTTTCACTATGATAACACGTCAGGAGCGGGAAAGGTTACACAGTTTGTTAAAAAAAAGGATATTGACCCCCGCGCGCAATCATTATATAATGATAATCGGTGATTTATATGAATAAAAAAAGGATAACCGCGGTTCTCTGCGCCGCGGTCCTGCTGATATCGACGCTTGCCCCGTCGCTTTCCGCCGCGGCGGTCAACGGGCAGTTCCTGCTGTACTGGCCGCTGCCCGGGTATTCCGGCATCAGCGCCGGCTTTGACGACGGCAGGAACCATCAGGCGATCGACATTCCCGCGCCGCAGGGCACGCCCGTGCGCGCCTCCGCGCCGGGCTACGTCACGTCGGTCTTCACCGGCTGCACGCATAATTTCGGCAAGAGCTACAACTGCTGCTATTCTCTCGGCAACCACGTCAAGATCCAGCACACGGGCTCCATCGGCGGGCAGCCTTATTCGACCCGCTACGGCCATCTGACGGCGGTTTACGTGCAGCCCGGGCAGTTTGTGAACGCGGGAGACGTAATCGGCACCGTCGGTTCCACGGGGTACTCGACGGGGAATCATCTGGATTATAAGTTTTATATCGGCAATGCGGTCGCCGACCCCGGGCCGTATCTGCAGGTCCCGTCGGACGTCCATTATACCGGCAGCAGTTGGTCGCAGAACGCCAGCTATATCCAGTCGCTGAAGAGCTATTACAATACCGTTTACGGCGGTCCCGTCGCGGCTTACGTGCCGGGTTACGGCGGGCTTCTGACGACGATTACAACCACGACCGGCGTTGTCATCACCGCCGGACAGCTTTATATCGAGAACTGCACGTATCCGTTCCTGATGAAGCGCGGTTCGAAAACGGCGGGCGTTACGGGCACGATCCGTTCCACGATGTCGAACCTGACGAGCGTCGTGCTGCAGATCATCACGCCCGACAACCGCGCGATGGGGAGCGTCGTCCGTTCGCCGATGGCGCCGAGCTTCGATATTTCGACGGTTTCCGGCGAGCTGGGCTTTTCTTCCCTGCGGGCGGGGGATTATATCTTCGAGGTTTTCGCGGCGGATTCCTCCGGCGAAGTGCGTCTTGTTTCGCAGACCTTTACGGTCACGGACGGCGACGACATGATTTTCGTCAACGGTAACATCGTCGGCGATTCGCTCAAGCCCGGTCAGGATTTCACCGTGCGCGGCGAGATCATCGGCGTCAACCCCATCTCGAGCGTGACCGCGGCGATCCTGAACGAGGACGGCAGAGCGGTGTATTCCCGCACCGAGTCGCCGAATGCCAACCGGTACGACGTTTCCGCGCTGGATCCGGCGCTCAGGTTCTCCGAACTGGCGGACGGCGTCTATACCTATAAAGTCAGCGCGGTCGACGCCGGGGGCAGGGCGAAGGTTTTCGCCAATAAAAAATTCTACGTTTCGGAGAAAACGCTGATCACCGGCGCGGTCTCGATCGCAGGGCTTGGCTGGGCGGGACTCGCGTCGTCGAATCTCGCCTCGCCCTACGCGTATGCGACGCTGCGGGCGGACGTGCAGGTCTCGCCCGAGAACGCCTATTACCGGTATCAGTGGTACGCCGACGGCGTCGCGATCCCCGGCGCGACGGGCGAGAGCTATACCGTTACGTCCGACAAGGTCGGCAAACGGCTTTCACTCAGCGTCACGGGCGCAGGCAATTATTTCGGCTCGGTGACGAGCGAGCAGACCAACGCGGTGCTCGACAAGGACAGCGTGATCACCGACGTGGTGGGAAAAATCACCGGCAAGCCCGCGGCGTATTCGGTGGATCTGATGGATCTGACCGTTTCGCCCGCGCTTGCGGGGACGCCCTGCGGAGAGCTGCTGGAGAAGATCATCTTCTCGACCGAGCTCGGCGCGGTGTACGACAAAGACGATCGCGCCAAGCAGAATACCGACGATCTGTGCACCGGCGATTCCGTCAAAACGCTGCTGTTCGGGCAGATCACCCTTGCGCGGTATTACGTTGTCGTCATGGGCGACGTGAACGGCGACGGCAAGGTCACCAGCGGCGACGCGCGGATCGCGCTGCGCTATGCGGCGCGGCTGGATACCCCCGCGGGCGCGTGGTTTGAAAAGGCCGCCGACGCGGATCACGTGGGCGGCGTCACCAGCGGCGACGCGCGCCGGATCCTGCGCGCCGCCGCGAAACTCGAACCGATGACGGTGAAGTAAATACTGATTTGTCGAGGTCTTTGACCTCGACAAATC
>JAFRTA010000265.1 GCA_017427315.1 Clostridia bacterium | reverse complement strand
TGATTATCTGCCTCAAAAGACGCGATAGCGTTCATTTTTCGACAATCGCGGAGAATAAACCGAGACGCAGAGCGTATCATTATCGTTCTCTCATCCCTCATTCCTTCTCCCTCATCCCTTCGGGCGACAGCCCGACAAATCGGAATTTGAAAGGAGCTTCAAATGAACCAAATATATACCCGCGGACGCTCGTTCGTCGACGACGCCGGCTGCGAACGGTTTTTCCACGGGGTCAATCTCGTATATAAAGGCGACCATTCAAAAAAAGGAGTCGAAGCGTTCCTTCCCGGAGATTGGGACGAAGCGCTGGTCTCCCGTCTGCGCGACCACGGCTTCAACTGCGTGCGTCTCGGATTGATTTGGGAAGCGGTCGAGCCGTCGCCGGGCGTCTACTGTGAAGAGTATCTTGACTTTTTTCTCGATTTCGCAGACATCCTGAAAAAATACGGGATATATTTTTATCTTGATATGCATCAGGATCTGTTCGGCGCGATGGGAACCCCATGGGGCGGCGACGGAGCGCCGGACTGGGCGTATCTTTCCGGCGGAAAGAAGCCGAGAAAGCCTTTTTTCGTCTGGGCCGAGGGATATTTTTTTCCGGGCTCCGTGACGCGCGGTTTCGACGCGTTCTGGCACAACGCTCCCGCAGCAGACGGCGTCGGGGTTAAAGACCGCTTTACCGCCATGTGGGCGTACGTCGCCGACCGGTTCAAAGAGAAAGAGAACCTGCTGGGCTTCGACGTGTTCAACGAGCCGTTCCCCGGTTCGCCGGGCAGTCGGGTGTTCCTGAAGGTCGTTAAAAACGCCGCGCTGCAGTTTCTTTTCAATAAAAGCGTTCCGAGAAAAGAGATCGTCGGCAAAATCATGGAGTCGAAGGACGTCGGCGCGGTCTTCGACACGATCAACGATCCGGAGGTTTACCGCAGAGTGCTTGCCGGAACGTATGAAACGATCCGGCGGTTCGACCTCTCGCTATATTTTCCGTTCCTGCGGCAGGTATCGTCGGCGATCCGTCAAAAAACGGATCGCGGGATCATCTTCGCCGAAAACTGTTATTTCTCGAATATGGGCATCCCGTGTTCCGTTCCGCGTCTTGTTTATAAAAACGGGACGAAAGAAAGCAACTTCGCCTTTGCGCCGCACGGCTACGAGCTGACCGTCGATACGCCCATCATGGAGACCGCGCCGGTGGACCGCGTGGAATTCGTGTTCCGCGAGCACGTCCGAACGCAAAACCGTATGAACGTTCCGGTGCTCGTCGGCGAATGGGGCGGATTTAACGGCGACACGCCGGGCAGCCGCAGGCATCTCGGCTATCTGCTGGATTTCTTCGACGGGAATCTGTGGAGCAATACGTTTTGGTGCTGGCACCGCGCGATGGAAGAGGCGGGAGTCCTCGCTCTGCTGCGCAGACCTTATCCGCATTCCGTTCCCGGCAGGACGGAGGCTTCCCGGTTCGACGCGGAAAACAACCGATTCACGTTGGATTTCGAAGCGGACCGCAACATAGAAGAGCCGCTGCGGGTCTACCTGCCGACGTCGCCGGAGCGGGTTTCCTGTCCCGGCAAATACGCTGTGAAGGAACACGGCGCAGCGTTTCTGCTTGAGGCGACGGCTGTTTCCGGACGGAATCATATCGAGATTACTTTTTGAGAGCAGGGTTCGACACATAAATGGCATTTTTCAGAAAGAAAAAAGAATCGGCGACCGCCGCGCCGCCGGTATACGGCCCGGTGGAGTATCTTATCGTCGGGCTCGGCAACCCCGGCAAAGACTACGCCGGCACCCGTCACAACGCGGGGTTCATGTTTGTCGAGATTCTCTGCAAAGAATACGGCTTTGAAGTGAACCGGCTGAAATTCCGCGCGCTCTGCGGCGAAACGATGATATCGGGGAAACGGTGTCTGGTCATGCTTCCGCAGACCTATATGAACCTCAGCGGCGACGCGGTGATCGAAGCGGCGAAGTTTTATAAGATACCGCCGGAAAGGATCGTTGTGATCTTCGACGATATCTCGCTGCCGTTCGGCGTGATGCGCATTCGCAGAAAGGGCTCCGCGGGAGGCCATAACGGGCTCAAAAGCATCATCTATCAGCTCGCTTCCGATGAGTTTCCCCGCATTAAAATCGGCGTCGGCGACCGGGCGGACCGGGAGGACGACCTGAAGGATTACGTGCTCGGCAAATTCGGAAAGACGCAGCTTGACGAGCTGAAAACCCTGTTCGCCGACGGTGTGAAGGCGCTCGAGCTCATCGTCGACGGCAGGATCGACGACGCGATGAGCAGATACAGCAAATGAATAACGGTTTGACCGGGCTTTGGGATCTCATGAATTCAACGAACGCATTTGACAATATCTTACGGCGCCTGCCCGAATTCGGCAATATCCTGCGGGATATCGACCACGGGCTTCTGCCCGCCGGCGTTATGGGGCTGCCGCCCGTTCCGAAAGCGCTCCTGATCGCGTCTGTTTGCCGTGTCAGCGGCAAAAAGGCGCTTGTCGTCGTCCCGGACGAGGCGACTGCGCACCGTTTATGCGGCGACGTCAATACCTTCGGCTGCAGTGCGGCCGTATTCGTCGCGCGTGATTTTGCGTTCCGTACGACCGACGGAAAATCGAAGGATTTCGAGCATAAAAGGCTCGGCGTACTCGGCAATATCCTCGACGGAACCTGCGACGTCTGTATCTGCTCCGCGGAGGCAGCGGCGCAGCTCACGATACCGCCCGCGGAGCTTCGGCGGCTGTCGCTCGTGCTGAAAAACGGCGGAGCAGCGCGGCTTGACGACGTCACGCATGCGCTTCTATGTGCAGATTACGTGCGCGCCGAGACGGTCGACGGCAAGGGGCAGTTCGCAGTGCGCGGCGGTATTCTCGATTTTTTTCCGCCGGACTGCGCGCAGCCCGTCCGCGTCGAGTTCTGGGGCGACGAGATCGATTCCATGGCGTTTTTCGACGTGGTGTCGCAGCGCCGCGGCGATCCGATCGACGAAGTAAAAATCACCCCCTCCGCAGAAGTCGTTTTTCCCTCCGAGGCGGAAACGATTTCCCGTCTTGAGGCGCTTTCCGCCTCTGTAAAGGGCAGGGGAGCCGTCAAAGCGCGCGAAAACATCAAAAAAGACGTCGACCTTCTTTCCGCCGGGGTGAAACTCACCGGCGCGGATAAATATATATCTCTTGCGTATGAGAAGGAAGCGACGGTTTTCGACTATTTCGAAGGCCAGTTGCTGTTCGTTTGCGAAACCGCAGGCGTAAAAGAAAAGTTCGAGTCCGCGTGGAAGCTGTACTGCGAGGATATGAAAAACCTGTTTTCGGACGGCGTTCTGTTCAAGGGGCTCGACCGCTTTATGCTGACGTTTCCGGAAATCGTCGACCGATACAAAAAATCGAAAACGTTCTATTTCGATAATTTCCCGCGCGGTTCATTCGACACACCCGTCCGCGATCTGATTACGGTGAACCTGATGCAGTCTTCCCCGTGGGAAGGCTCCATGCGTGTTCTGCTTGACGATATCCGGCCCGCTGCCGCGCAGAAAGCGACGCACGTCGTGTTCGCAGGCAGCGAGAAGGCTGCCAAAGAGCTTTGCGAAGAGCTGATACGAGAGGGCCTGAACGCATCGTATTATCCGCGCATTCCCACACAGTTTGCCGACGGGGCCGTCACCGTGCTTCCCGGCTCGCTCTCCGCCGGAATCGGTTTGCCTGCTCTGAAATACAACGTTATAACCTACGGCAGGGGCAGAGCAGCCGCGGCGGGAAGAAAAACGAATGCGAAGCGCGGTTACAAAGCGGCGGATTCGTTCCATTCGATCGACGAGCTGCACAAGGGCGATTACGTGGTGCATTCCGTGCACGGAATCGGTATTTTCGAGGGAATAAAAAAAGAAGAGTCTCTCGGCGTTGTCAAGGATTATATCAAAATAAGGTATGCGGGCGCCGACGCGCTTTATATCCCGGTCACGCAGCTTGATATGGTGTCGAAGTATATCGCGCCGCACGACGACGATATGAAACGCGTGAAGCTCTCACGGCTCGGTTCTCCCGAATGGACGCATACGAAGAACCGCGTCCGCGGCGTCGTGCGGGAAATGGCAGGGGAGCTGATCGCGCTTTACGCAAAACGCCTGAATACGCCGGGATACGCGTTTTCGCCGGATATCGATATGCAGAGCGATTTCGAGCGGCGGTTCGAATACGACGAGACCGACGACCAGCTTCGCTGTATCGCCGAAATCAAACGCGATATGGAAAAACCGCATCCGATGGACCGGCTTCTTTGCGGCGACGTCGGTTTCGGAAAAACGGAGGTCGCACTTCGCGCCGCGTTCAAATGCGTCGCCGACGGCAAGCAGTGCGCGATCCTCGTGCCGACGACAATCCTCGCGTTCCAGCATTACCAGACCGTGATGAAGCGTATCGAGGGCTTTCCCGTGAACGCGGAAATGATATCCCGTTACAGAACGCCGAAACAGCAGGAAAAGATCCTGAAAGACCTGCGCCGCGGCACGCTGGATATCCTGATCGGAACCCACCGCCTGATATCCGAGGACGTAAAATTCAAAGACCTCGGCCTTGTCATTATCGACGAGGAACAGCGCTTCGGCGTCGGGCAGAAGGAAAAGCTCAAAAAGCTGTTTCCCGCCGTCGATGTGCTCACCATGTCGGCGACGCCGATCCCGCGCACGCTCAACATGGCGATGAGCGGCATCCGCGATATG
>JAFRTA010000264.1 GCA_017427315.1 Clostridia bacterium | reverse complement strand
TTGTCGGGCTGCTGCGCAGCCCGCAAATCAGAATTTAGTCCCGAGTCTCGAGTCCCGAGTCCCAAGGCGAATGTCTTCAGTCAAAATAATAGATTGAAAAACATATTGTTTCCCGCTGTTTTACCAAGACGCACAAACTTACCTTACGTATCTCGGGACTCGAGTCTCGGGACTCGGGACTTTATCGATAAATCAGAATTTACAAATCTATTCTCTCAAACCTCTTCTTCGCCGTCCGGCATGCGAGGGCGGTAACGGCGGCGTACACGGCAGCCGCGGCGGCGAGCAGAGCGAACTGCAGCCCGAGCCGCTCGCCCGTCGTCGTGTTCAAAAAGCCGAGCCCGGGCAGGTGGTGCAGCGTCTCGGCGACGGCGATCAGCAGAAGCGCCGCGATCCCGAAAGACAGGAACGGTATCCCGATCTTATACGCCGTCTTGAAATATCCGCCGACGAACAGCAGGTTGAACGCCGCAAAGATCAGCAGCGTGAACGCGAGCGAGACCGGCGACGGGTTCATCATCGCGTTGTTCACGTAAGGGACCGCCGCCGAGAGCGCCGTCATGCGCACCGCGGTCAGAAGCGCGCAAAGCGCGAAGCCGAGCATCTGGATCATACAGGTAAAAACGTATTTCGCGCCGACGAAGTCGCTTTTCTTCACCGGCAGCAGTACCGTATAGAGCGTATCGTTCGCCTCGCGGGCGTTCTGGAACGAATGGAAGATCCCGAAGCAGATAAAGAACGCGCCGACGAGGATCGGATATCCCGGCAGCAGCGTCATCAGCGACGCGACGAGAAATAGATACGACAGCGGAGACGCGGCGAGCCGCATTTCCTTAATCAGCAAGCTTTTCATACAGCGCCTCCTTTTCGTAATGCACCATGATCCGCTCGAGATTTTCGCCCGCGCCCTCCGCGGCGCTGCGCGCAAGGAACGCGTCCAGCGGCTCAGAAGCGATCAGCTTCCCTTTCGCGATATACGTGATATCGTCCGCGCAGTTTTCGAGGTCCGTCGTGATATGCGTCGAGAACAGGATGCTCACGCCCTTCTCCTTCAGGAACCGGAAGGTCTCAAGCAGCTCCGCGCGAGACACGGGATCGAGGCCGCTCGTCGGCTCGTCGAGGATCAGCAGCTCCGCCCGGTGCGAGAGCGCGAGAGCGATGCTGAATTTGACCCGCATCCCCTCGGAGAGCTGCAGCGGCGTTTTGTTTTCGTCGAGCGAGAACGCGTCCATATATCTGCGGTACGCCGCGTCGTCCCAGTTCTCATAGAAGGATCTCGTCACCGCGACGATCTCCTTTATTTTTTTGCGTTTGTAATAATCGACCGCGCCGCCCGCGTAACCGAGGCGCTGCTTGATCTCCCGCTCGTGCGAAAGCATATCCGTGCCGAACACGCGCACCTCTCCCCCGTCGGGATGAACGAGCCGCAGGATCGACTTGAGCGTCGTGGTCTTGCCCGCGCCGTTTCTGCCGATAAAGCCCATGATCCGCCCCTCTTCGAGCGTGAAGCTCACGTCGTCGAGCAGAAAGGACGGGTACTGCTTGCGCAGCTCCCTGACTTCCAGAACCGCCATCGTCAATCCTCCGTTTCTTCTTCGGGATCCGCCCCGTCTGCGCCGAAGATCCCTCCGAACAGCGTCGAGAAGGTGGATTTCGGCGGGATCGCGATCCCCCGTTTTTCGTCGCCCAGAAGCAGCAGCGTGTCGCCGGGCCGGATGCCGAACAATTCCCGCGCCTCCTTCGGGATCACGATCTGCCCCTTCGCCCCGACCGTGACGCTCCAGGCGTATTTGCCATTCGGTCTTGCCATAAAAAAACCTCCCGTGGTATGATTTGTTATACAAATCATACCACGGAGGAAGAGGAATGTCAATAACAAATTCGGGTTTGTCGAGGGCTTTCCCGAAATTATCCATTTTCCATTATTCATTGTCCATTGAAATCGAACTGCGCGAGCGTTTCCCCGTCAAGGGGGACGATGCAGATGCGCAGCAAATCGCCGGCCGCGAAATACGGATAAACCGCTGCGTCGTTATCAATATATACCGTCTGCGGCACGGCGTCCGCGCCGTACCACTGCGTATCCGGCAGGATATGCGCGTCGGCAAAGGCGATCTGTTCCCGGATCAGAGCGTCGGCGTTCTCGTCGTCCATACCGGGAAAGAACAGCCGCAGCGCGCACCGGCACAATTCCCGATACTCGCCGAACAGCGCCGGCGTAAAGCTGTGGTCGTCAAAATTCAGCGTGACCTCGGCGATCCGTTCATCGCCCTCGGGGACGTAGACCGAAACTGTCGGCATCGCCCGGCTCTCCCGGTCCCGCGAAAACTCGTATATCACGGTCCTGCCCTGTCCGTGCGGCGCCCGGTCAACTGTGTACCGGCTCCATCCCGGTCCCGCAAGCAGGTACGGCTGCGGATGCTCCCGCCGATAATACGCGTTGAACCCGTCGATAAACGCGTCGAGCGTCAGAGAAAAGACCGGTGTCCCGTTTTGTCCGGTCCCGACCTCCGGCGTGGGCGGCAGCGTGGTCTTCTCAGCGGCGATCGCCGTATCCGCGGGAACCGTCGTCGGCGCGTCCGGCGTCGGGCGGACGGATCTCTGCTTGAGGACGAACAAAACGGCGCAGAGGAGCAGCGCGGGAACGACCGCCGTCAGGAGCAAACGCGTCGGAAAGCGTTTGCCGTTCTTTGCGGCGTTCATCGCCCTGTATCGCCGAGGATGTTTTTCAGCGCTGCTGCTTCCCGCGGCAGACTCGCGGGATCGTCGTCCGGCATGAATTCGAGCATACAGACCGGATCTTTCCCCGCTTCCGCGATCAGCGAGAAATACCGCCGCCATTCGCCCACGCCGTCGGCGAGCGGCAGATGCACGTCCGGCCCCGGCCAGTGGAACACGTGCACGTTCTCAAGATACGGCACGATCGCCCGCAGCGCCTCGAGATTATAGGCAGTATCCCGCCGCTGGTTCGGCTGCCAGTACATTTTCGCGTTTATTTCGCCGATCTCTTCCATCAGGCGGACGGAAGAACGGTAATCGTCGGTCAGCGTATCGTTGTGGCATTCAAACGCGACGCGGATTTTCTTCGCCGCCGCCGTGCGGGTGATTGTGCGGATTTCTTCTGTGAGCCGCGCGCGCTCCGCCGCGCCGACGGACGCGCTGCCCTTCGTCCCCGCCCAGATACGGATCACCGGCACGCCGAGGGCTTCGGCGGCCGCGAGGACCGGCAGGAACGCCGGAAGATAATCCTCTCCGTATGCGCCGGCCCTGTAATACGAGCCGTAGGACGAAACGGAAAGCCCCGCCGCCTGCGTCAGCCGCGCGACCCGCTCCGCCCGGGCGGTATCCCCCGGCGGCACATGCACGTCGCCACCCCACTCGATCGCGTCGAGGCCCGCTTCGGCGGCGATCTTTACGATCTTTTCACACGTCAGCGGACGGAAGCTGACGGATACGAGTCCCGTTTTAAACATGGCAATCTCCCCTTTTTCGATTATTATATTGTTTTTTTTAGCGGAATGCAATATAATCAAAGAAAAACGGCCAAAGGATGATAAACGGATGCGCGATACGACGAAAAAGAATCCGCCGACGCCGGAGAAAACAAAAAATCGGGTGATTTCCGTTTGGCTCACGATTGCCGCGGTCTTTCTTCTGACGACCGTTTTGGGATATTTCTGCGTTAAAACGCACGACGACTATTTAACGGCGGTAAAACCCGTCGACGAGCTTTTTACCGACGCGCTGTATTACGGGAACGGAAGATATCTCGGGAATTTTCTCGTGGATTTATGTCTGGCGCGGAAGCCGGTCGACGCTGTCGTGCGCGGGACGCTGATTACCGGGATTGTCGTTCTTTCGGCTGCGGTCGCCGCGCGCGTGGAATTCAAAACGCTTTCTTTGAGCCTGCTGCTTTTCGTCGGCTTCGGGAACGTCGTTTTTCGCGAGGCGATTGTCTGGGGACACGGTTTTTATAATTTCGTGCCGCCCGTCTTCTGCGCGCTGCTCGCGCTTCTGACGCTGAAAACATATTATCTGAACGGAAGAACGCGTTTCCGCGGCGGGAAAATACTGCTGCTGGGCGTCCTCGGCGTTGTTCAGCAGCTCTTTTCCGAAAATACCACGTGTATCGCGCTGCTGGTCGCCGCGGCCTTGTTTGTGCTCACGGTAATCAAAAAAAAGCCGAAAGCCGTGAGCGCGGCTTATCTCATCGGTTCGGCGACGGGCGCGGGGCTGATGTTCCTGCTGCCCGAAATCATGCAGGTCTCTTATAAAATGGACGGGTACCGCGGCAGAAGCATCGGGGCGGATTCCGTTTCGGAGCTTATCCGGCTGCTGACGCATAACGGGCAGGTCTGCTTTATGTCGCTCGTGCCGATGTTCCCGATATGGGCGGCACTTTCCTACGGGATGTTCCGCGCGCTGCGCGGCTATACGGGAACGAACCGTTTTCTGCGGAAAAGCGCGCCGTTTCTCCGGGCGGTCTTTCTGTGTCAGCCGCTGTTTTCTATGTTTTATTTCTTCATCGATGATAAAAACTCTCTGGCAAAGTTCCAACACGCAACCGAAAGCATCCCCCATTTTTCTACAGCCGTTTTGCTGTTCGTTTTCGGCTTCTTCATTCTTTATCTGCTCGCCGTCTTCGCCGTTCTGGCGGCGGACGAAAAACTTCGGGGCTGCCGGCCCGTTTATATCGGGCTGTATATTCTCGGCGCGCTTTCGGTCGGTGAGGTTCTGATTATCACGGTAATGGGAGGCAGATGTCTGTTCCTGACGGGATGCATTCTTTCGGTATTCGTAATCCGGTTCCTCGACCGGGAAGGTTTTTCGGACCGAAAGACCGGGATTGTTTCGGCGGTGTGCGGTTTGGCTTATCTGCTTGCCGTAATCGGGATTCTCCATTCCGTGTGGCAGGTCGACAATGTGCGCGCCGCATACGCCCGGGAGCAAATCGCGGCGGGAAAGAAAGAAATCGAGATCATTATTCTGCCGCACGACCGGTGGCTTTGGTATTCGGACAAAAACTACGGTTTTTATGATTATTATAAACCTCTGGATCCGGAATCCGGCTCGCTTTCCTTCAAATTCGTTCCTTATGAAACGTATCAAAACGGAGATTGAGCTCCCGAATCGGCATGAATAAACGAAGCCCTGCCTCCCGGCAGGGCTTCGCTGCTTGATGCGTTCGTTATCTGTGCGACAGGGTATAGCGGAAATTGCTGAACAGGTGGTAGAAGTAATGCACCACGTGGATAAAGAAGGTCATAACGGAGCTGTCGCTGACCTCGTGCATGTGCTCGTCCTTCTCGCAGAACAGGCAGCGGTACTGTCCGCAGGAGGCGCAGTAGCCCTCGCCCTCGTCGTTCGGCAGACGGACCGAATGCCCCTTCTCGCTCGCGGTGACCTCGCGCGTCTCGGTCTCGCCGCAGGCGGCGCAGACGCGGTGCTGAACGCCGTCCTTCGTGCAGGAGGGCGCGTCCTCTTCGTCGTCGAACCATTCGCCGAAGGAGTGTCCCGTCGCCGGGAGAGGTCTTATCTCTTCTTCACCGCAGTTTTCACAGACGCGCGCTTCCTCGCCGTCTTCAAGGCACTTCGCGGCGGTCTTCACGTGCCATTCGCCGAACACGTGCTCCGCGCCCGCGCTCGGGATCGCCTCTCCCGTTTCGATCAGATGATCGCAGGCTTTGCAGTAGATATCACCGGTGTTGCCGTCGTCGGTGCAGGTCGCCGCTTTCGCGTTCTTCGTCACGGTCTCTTCGGT
>JAFRTA010000263.1 GCA_017427315.1 Clostridia bacterium | reverse complement strand
CAAATATCAGGGCAACTATCTCATTGTCGAAAGCGTTGAGATCGGAAAGACCCGCGTCGACATCACGGATCTGGGAAAAGCGAACGAGGACGCAAACCCGGATACGGATATCGAAAAGGCAAAGCATGGCGGCGTCAATTCAAGCACGACAAAAAACAGCCGCAAATGGGCGCAGATCAACGCGCCGACAAACGTGACCGGCGGTTATCTTCTCGAAACGGAGATCATGAACCGTTACGGGGCGGAGATCAGCGGGTTTGTTACCGCAAACGGACAGCCGGTCGTTCTGAAAAGCCCGGAATATGCGGCGAAAGAAGAAGTCGACTACATTGCGGATTTGTTTGATGAGATCGAGCAGGCGCTTTACTCTGACGACGGATATAACGGAAAAGAGGTGCATTACACCGATTATTTCGATATGGATTCGCTTGTGAAATACTATATTCTCATGGAATACACGTTTCACCGGGACGCGGGACAATCCAGCTGCTATTTTTATAAAGACGCGGACGAAACCGTGCTGCACGCCGGTCCGGCGTGGGATTTCGACCTTTCCATGGGGAACACGCGATATAACGGGAACCTGCCCTTTAACGTCAGCGACGCTGCGTGCTGGTGGGCGAACGCGGTCTTTTACAGCTATCGGGAAGGACAAGTCCTGACGGTATTCAACCTGCTTTACCGGCACGAAGACTTTCGAGAGCTTGTTTCCGAATACTGGAGGACGCTTTCGGGAACGATCTCTTCCGAGCTTGAACGGCTTCCCGAAATGATCGACCGGACGACGGCGTCCGCGGTCATGAACGCGATTCGCTGGGATCTGCTCTCCGGCAGCTCCGAATCCGGAAAGGAAACCGCATATCGTAAAGCTGCGAAGATCCTGACGGATTTCACCTCCGCAAGGCTTGCGGCGCTTGATAAAGGCTTCGGCGAGAACGCCGCGATGGTGTATTACGACGCAAACGGCGGACGCGGACTGCTGTCGAACGGGAAAATGCTTTCCGTCGGCGAGAGCGTAACGCTGCGAAATATCGACGATAAAGTCACGCCGATCTCCGCTCCGACGGAGGATCATGTGTTTATCGGATGGAGCACGGAAAAAGACGGCGGAACGCTGTATCAGCCGGGTGATGCCGTCGAGTTGAAAAACAAAACGACCGTTTTTTACGCCCAATGGAAGCGCGTCAAGCCTCCGGAGGAAACGACGACCGAAGCCCCGACGACAACCGAAGCCCCGACGACAACCGAAGCCCCGACAGAGCCGAAGACGACAGAGCTTCCTTTTTCGCCCGGCGACGTGAATACGGACGGAAAAATCAACTCGTCCGACGCAAGGCTCGCGCTGCGGGCTGCGGCAAGGCTGGAACGGCTTTCGCAGGCGCAGCTGCGGCTTGCGGATATGAACGCGGACGGCAAAATAAAGTCTTCGGACGCAAGGATCATTCTCAGGATCGCCGCGCGTCTTATATGACATAAGCGCATAATTGATTTTCACAGACTGTCTCATAAAGCGCGGGAAAAAAGGAAGAGTGTGAAAGCTTGCCGGGAAAACCGGTTTCCGCGTCTTTATGAGACGGTCTTTTACGTTGCGTTTTGTACCTTGAGTAAAAAGCAATAATCGGGTATAATGAAACTGCGGCGGAGGTGGTTTTTTGCAGACCGGTCAAAAAATACAGGCGCTGCGGATCAAGGCGGATATGACGCAGGAGCAGCTGGCGGAACGGCTGTTCGTATCCCGGGAGCTCGTCTCGAAATGGGAGCTCGGTCAACGCCGTCCGAACGTCAGGCTTCTGAAAGAGCTGGCGGGAATTTTCGGCGTAGAGATCGACGAGTTGATCGACGCGGAGCTGTTTTCGTCGGAGCTTGCGTCCTGCATCCCGTCCGAAATGCAGATAGATCCGGCGCAGATCATCAAAATATTGCCCTCGTTTCTCGATACGTTATCCGAACGCGACCGTATCGTCTTTGTCCGCCGTTACTATTTTCTGGAGGATATCGCCGAGATCGGCGACGCGTTCGATCTGAAAGACAACTTTATACGCGCGGTTTTGGCGAGGACAAGAAAAAAACTGAAAAGATACATCAAGGAGGAGGTATGGAAATGAACGGCAACGAGCTGCTGCTTGCGTTTGCGGGGATCAATGAGACTCAGATCGCCGAAGCCGCCGATACCGCCGCGGCGCGGCAGATCTTCCGGCGATATAAAGCGCGCAGGAATAAAACGATCGGCGCGGCTCTGCGCTGCGCTGCGGTCGTTCTGGCTGCAGTCGGCTTCGTTTATCGCGGCATGCCGAAGAAGGTTCCGGCTGTTCTTCCGATCGAAACAACCGATGCCGGTCAATTCACCGGGAGCCGACTCGATATCGTTCCGACGACAACAGCTCCCTACGTTGATACAACGATCACGCCTGCAGTTACCCCGGCGGCGTCGGATGCGGCGGCGTCTTCAACGAAACCGACAAAAACAGAAGCGTCCTCTTCTGTCCCTGCGGCAACAGAACCTGCGCCCGTTCCCGGTTCACGAAGTAATCCCGAAACAACGGGAAACAGAAATGCAGGCGAACTTACAAATACACAGGTTTTACCGACAACCGGACAAACAACGACGGACCGCGCTGCGTCGTCGACACAAACAATGCCGACAACGGTTCCGCCAACGACGGCTCCGACAACAACCCAAACGCCGACGGCAACTGTACCGATGACAACGATAAATCCGACATCTGTATCGCCGACGGTCGTTCTGCCGACGGACAAAGAGACCGACGCACAGCCTTCTGTCATCGTACCGGATGCGTCCCTTCTGCCTACTGACATACCGACGTCGGAACAGCCGTCGTCCACGGTCCCCGTCGCCGTACCGTCAACCACCGAAGCGTTCCTCATTAAGCAGTATGTTTACAGTGTGGCCGCGCCGGAATACGCGTCCTATCTGTCCGGGAAAGTCATCGACGGATCAAGGGTCGGCGCAAAAATCGGAGATACAGTTGCGGCGGCGGGGTGGAGATTCGCCGACGGCTCTATGCCGGTCGTTGAAACCCTTCGGTGCGAACTGTTTGAAATCAAGGGGATCGACCGAGCGGTCGCCGTCTGCGTCAGATTCATCGACAAGGGAGAAGCGCTGACGACGGACCATTACTATGCGCTGTGCAATCCGAACGCGGGACTGTCGTCCGTTTCCGAATTCCTGATTCCGACGACCCTGCCGAACAACGAAGAATAGCGACACAACAAAAAAGAGAACAAAAAGAAGCGGAAGTTTTCGGGCTTCCGCTTCTTGCGTTGCGTTTTTTGAAAAAACAAAAAAACCGCGTTTTCCGTCCGAAGCGGTACGAAACCGCCCCGGGCGCGAAAACGCGGCAGCTCACCACCGGTTCTCCACGTACTCGCAGAAAGCGTACATATCCTTGATCTCGAGGGCCGTTCCGTCGTCCAAAATCACCCTTCCGCTCCACCTGCCGTGCACCTGATGCGTGTTCATGCGCATCACCAGCACGTTCGTGTCGCCGCAATGGTCGCAGACGGGCGTCATGGTCATATCGAACCTGCCGTCCTGCGAAACGAAATGCCACGGCTGCATGAATTTATCGGGCTTCGGGAAGACCTCCACGTCCACCGCGTCGAATTTATGCGCTTTGCCGTCGTAGAAAATACAGGTCTCGGTCGCGTTCGACTCGTCGCCGATGCCCCAGGTGATCTCGAAGCCGAACAGATGCTTTTTCCCGTTCTCATCCGTAAGATACGCCGAGCCGTTGCCCCAGTACCAGACGAGGCTGTAAGGCGTGCAGACGCGGCCCCAGTCGAGCGCGCAGAACGTGTCCTCTTTGGAGAATTCCCAGACCTTCCCGTCCGCCTTGAACGTACCCGCGCACGGCATGCAGTTCTGCTTCGTGGTCATAAAGAACCGGTCCGGAAAGCCCTTGAAGGGCAGCACGGTCGTGATATTCTCATGCCCCGGAAGAATATCCATTTCAAATTCACATTCCACCCCGCCTTTGCGGAATTTCAGCGTCCGGCGTGTTTCTTCCGTAATGAATTTGAATTCCGCGCCGCCGACCGTCATTTCGACGCGGTTCGGCGCGTCTCCCTTTGCGGGAAGGACGTATTTATCCTTTCCGCCGAGAAACAGCCCCGTTGCGGAGGCGACCGTCTTTCCGTGCTCCAGCTCCACAATGGCCGCGGAAGCGTAGCCGCCGAGAGAGATATTCGCAAAGCTGATCTGCGCCATGTATTTCCCGTCGGAGATCTGGTAAAAATCCCATTCCTTGCGGCGCATCGGGTGTTTCACTTGCGTTCTGTCGTACTCGAACACGTTGCGCCGCGCCCAGCCGCGGGCAAGCAGCGTGCCGTCCGCGCCGAGCAGAGGCGTCTGTTCCGTATACTCATGCTGCGCGCTTTTGACAAACCCCGGATCCCGCCAGCCTACATACGTCTTTTCCATAAAATCGCTCCTTTCCGTTTTATTATATACCGCGCCGCGCGGAATTGCAAGCATTCCGGCGGTTCGGGCGGCTCATGGCAAAGACAAAACAAGGATAAAGGACGAAAAACAGCCGGAAAGCGCCGTCCGAAGACGGTTTGGGTTCGACGATCCTTGCCCCGGGCCGGGCGGACGGCGGCAGATTACGCTTTCTTTCCATAACGAAACGGCAATATTTATTTCATTTTGCTATTGTAAAATTATATACGGATATGCTAAAATATACTTTAGATTTATTTTCCATATTTATCGCCGAACGGAGGAAATCATGGTTACGGAGCGAACGCTTTATCCGCTGACTCCCTCGCAGGAAACGATGTGTTATATGCTCAAATACAGCCTGCACAAACAGGTCACGAACGTCCCTGTTTCTTTTGCGACGGCAAGAAAGCTTGACTTTTCCCTGCTTGCGAAAGCGCTGAACGTCGAGATCGCCCGCAACGACTGCCTTCGTCTGCGCTTCACGAAAAGCAAGGGCAAAATGGCGCAGTATTTCCTGCCGAAATACGCGGTCGACGGCGTTCGGGTGCTGCATTTCACCGACGAAAAATCACAGACGGCGTTTTTCGAGGCGGACGCTGCGAAGGCGCTCCGTCCTTTGAAAGAGACCTTCCGCGTGTTCTTTTTTACCGACAGCGAGGGCAGATACGGCGTTTATCTGAACGCCTGCCATCTGATTATGGACGCGTTCGCCGCCTCCGTCTTTTTCCGCGACCTGTTTGCGGTTTACGACGCGATTTCCGCCGGAACGGAGCTGCCCGCGCCCCTCTCCCGGTTTGAGGAGCATCTGCCGAAGGAATACGAATATCTCGGCAGCGAGCAGTATCGGAAGGACCGCGAATATTTCGAACAGTTCCACCGCGGCATGGGCTGCCCGCCCTTCTACGCGGGCGTGCACGGCCCCGCGATGCTCGAAAAACAGCGCAGGCGCAAACCGGACCTCACCGTGCCCGTGGCGTTCGACCCGGTTCACGACAAGGCGGAGGGCCTGCATCTGTATGCGGACGAGGAAACGACGAAGCTGATCCTCGACTGGTGCAAAGAGCACCGTGTCGCGCCGGAGATCCTGATGCAGACGGGCTACAAAATATACGCGGCGGCGCTCAATTACCGCACCGACGACACGATGATGATGACGCTCTGCAGCCGCAGGGTCACCGCGAAAGAAAAGAATATGGGCGGCTGTATGGCGCAGGTCTTGCAGATGCGCACAAAGCTGCCGACCTCGCTCACGTTTTCGGAGACGGTGAAGCGCGTTTCGGCGCAGCGCGCTGCGCATTTCCGTCACATGAACTTCCCGTATATCGACGCGCTGGAAATGGAGCGGAAGATCTATCATTTCTCGCAGGCGCAGGGACCGGCGCTGATGATGTATACCTGGCTGCCGCTGGACGCACTTTCTGCGGAATTCGCGAACGACGCGCCGGATTTCCGTTTCTACAATCCCGGCAGATATATCCTGCCGCTTTACACGTTCAGTTATCTTACGCTTGACGGCAAGCGGCTTGAGTGCCGCTACATGTACCGCACGAACCTGATTTGCCGCGCCGATATCGAGGCGCTGCACGAGGGCTGCTTCCGCATTCTCCGTTACGCCCTCGCCCACCCGGACGCGACGATAGAGGAACTGTTTGATAAATACTGATTTGTCGAGGCGCTCCGCGCCCCGCAAATCAGTATTTCAGTGAACAGAAAAATATGAAATGTGAAAAGTAATTACATTTCACATCTCACATTTCACATCTCACGGGAATTCTGATTTGTTCGCTGCTTCGCAGCGACAAATCAGAATTTCAAAAGGAGCCGATCCCTTTGATCCGAAACATCAACAACGACATCGACGCACTGAACGCCGCGCGCGACAAAGCGTACGGCCTCGGTCCGCTGCGCAGCATCCGCGACCTGTTCGACCGGGTCTCGGTCTGCTATGCGGGCAGGGACTGCGTCGTCGAGCGCGACGGAGACGAATTTATCGTCCGTCGGACGGACGAGCTCTGCGCCGACGTCCGGGCGCTCGGCGCGGCGCTGATCGCAAAGAGCCTGCGCGGCGCGCATATCGGCGTGATCGGCGAAAATTCCTATTCTTTTCTCATCGTGCTGCTCGCGACGGTCTGTATCGGCTCCGTCGCGGTCCCCCTCGATAAAGAGCTGACCGCATCCGACCACGCCGCGCTGCTGGAGCGCGCCGACGCGTCGGTCGTATTCAGCGCGAAAAAATATAT
>JAFRTA010000262.1 GCA_017427315.1 Clostridia bacterium | reverse complement strand
GAGATGTCGGTGCGGTCGCAAGCGACTCGCCATGATAGAAGATGAAACAATTATGCTGTTCGAATAGGCAGGTCAACGCTTGTTTTTTTGTTACTCTTTGAATGATAGATCTTGTTTGCTATGATAAAAAGGCGCAAAGCGCTTTTCCTAATCTCCGCTCTCCGAACTCCGCTCTCAATCAGAATTGATACAGCTCCCACTCGCAGGGGAAGCCGACCCGGTAATCCCGGGCGTCGTCGAGCTTCGCCGCCATGCGCAGCACCAGGCGCGCGTCGGCGGAGGTGATCTGATTGTCCCGGTCGAGGTCGTAATACAGGCAAAAGACACATTCGGGGTCTGTGATGATCCTCGCAAGGTCCTTGTCCGCAGCCTCCGACGGATCCGTCAGGCGCGCGGCGACGCGCAGAACGTCCCGCGCCTTCGACGCCCTGCACATCGATTCCGTCTGCGGACAGGTCCACTCGCCCCAGATCCTGCCCTCGTAATTGATACGGAACGGGTCGTCGATATACTCCACGTTTTCGTCCCGCAGGATCGCGTCCAACGTTTTCGCCTTGCCGTCGGTCAGAACGACCGCGCAGGGCGTGGATCCGGATATATAAAGCGTCTCAAGGATATGTTCGCCGAGCCGGGCGAGCATTTTTTCGTTTTCGGCGCCGTAGTCGGACGCGCCGTCGCGGAAGATCACCGACACGAACCGGTTCTTCCCGCAGTCGTCGAACTTCAGCGCTCGCTTATATCCCTCGTTTTTCAGCAGCTCCGGCTGCGTGTTTTCTTTGTAGAGTTCGTATGCGCGGCGGAAAAGACGCTCGCTGCTGCGGGCGAAATACTCGTTCCGGATCGCGCAGAACGAGGATTCGTTGACGCGCACGTCCGCGATCTCGCCGGCGGTCTCTGCGGGATAAGGTTTGTCGACGCACTTGTTGAACGAGCTCTGTACGGGAAGCGCTTCGGCCTCTCCGTCCGCCTTCGTCAGATAACACCCGGTGTCCAGGTCCATCCGCCCCGCTTTTTTTGTGTTGAAGCACACAGTGAACAGCGTCAGTAACTGATCCATGGCGATCGTATCGCATCCCAGCGGACGGACCGTCACCCGAACGCAGCGGTCGGGCTGCGCCTCTGCCGGCGTTCCGTCGGCAGGTTCGGTCATGACATACGAATCATCGCAGTCATACGTAAAGAACGGCAATCCGCGATATGCCGTCGCGTCGGCGTAAAGCTTGTTGAATTCCAACGTTTCGCCGTTGTAGAAGACCCGGAATTCGAGCTGTTTGTAATCGTATATCTTCTTCGCGACGAGCCTTACCGCGTATCCGCCGTCCAGATAATCTCCGTAGACGCCGATAAACGTGTTTTCTTTTCTATACATATACGTGATCCGTTGAAAAGATCTCGATCACGTTTTCGTTTTTTTCAAGCAGCGCGCCCAGCTCGAAGCTCAGTTCTTCCCGGTCCTCGTCGATCCCGACGCGCACGATGCGGAACCCGTCCTGCTGCGCGCAGTATATCTCTTCCGCGGACGACACGATCCCGGCAAGCAGCTCGGTCTCTCCCTCGCGCCAGTCTTCTGGCAGCTCGCAGGAGCGCACGTATTCTTTTATGCCGTCAAGGGTAAGCAGTCCGGCGTTCTCCGGCGCGTCCCGCACCAGCAGCAGGAGCGTTTTCGCGCCGCTGTGATACCAACCTGACGCGTCCGCGCCGACAAAGAGCGCGCAGAAAAGAAGCGCGCACGCCGAAAATACGGCGATGATCCGTTTCATACCGATCCATCCTTTCTTTTTTTCATAACGATTTGTATCACGGTCGTTTGCTTTCCGTCTGTCCCGGATTTTTTCGGGAGCGGCGGTCCGTCAACGCTTTACAGGCTCCGCCCCGGCGCGTTTCTTATTGTCTGCGGACACGCCGCCGGCGGACAGACGCGCAAAGGTCATGCCGCCGGCGCGGTCGTATCGAGCTTTGCCGCGATCCGCAGCGCGAGCCGCGCGTCCGCCGCGGAGACTCTGCCGTCTTCGTTGACGTCTGCGTTCTTCCGGTTAGAGATACTGCACGAGAGCCTCGCGGCGCAGCGCAGGATCTCCCTCGCGTCCGCCGAAGTGACGCGCAGGTCGAGGTCCACGTCCCCGAGGGGAGCCTGCTCCATCACGGCGATCCGCTCCCCGAACTCGAACAGGTTTTGCACGGACGCGCCCTCAAACAGCTTTTCACGGAAGACGCTTTTGTTTACCCTGACGGTCACGCCGATCTCGCCGTATTTGCCCCAGATCAGGATTTCCGGCGCGGCGGCGTCCGCCGTCTCCCGGACGGTCGGCTCGGAGATCCCCGCGGGCAGCGCGAAACCGACGTCCGTCAGCGTCTCGTATTTTATCCCGGATCCTTCTTCGGGCGCGGTATCGGAAAAACGGTAATCGTTCCCGACGGTGATCGGCGTGCCGTCCTCGGTGCGGACGAAGAGGTTCAGCCGGAAACCGCCTTCCCAAACGGCATACCGGATCGGCTCCTGCCCGTCTGCGAGCGGCAGCGGCGTGTCGTTGTAAAACAGCGTCCCGATCCCGTTTTCCTTCAGCAGCCGCAGCGATCTTTCAAAGGTTTCCGTGAAGTTTTCCGGCAGGTTCTGCGGGACGGTCGGCAGCTCGACGAAGTCAAGCAGCTCCGCATAGCTGCCGAAAGCGGTCGTATGGGGCGTTACGCCGTATACGGGTTCTTCCTGCGGGGCCGTCGACATCGGTTCCGTCGGCAGCTCCTCGTAGTAGGCGTCGTCGACTCTCACGCCGAGCTCTTCGCCGCAGACGCTGCAGTATGTGACGATCTCCTGATAATAAACGCCGCCGTTCTTGTCGCGCTTTACGTTTTCATAACGTTCGGCTTCGCGGTGTCCCTTCGCGTGCAGGTCGCAGTCGTTGAAGCGGATCTTATAACGGTAAGTTCCATATTCCGGATCCGCTTCGACCAACGCCAGCTCATAAGAGATCGTTCCGTTCCGGATCTCGTCGAAGGTGACCGTGACGCCGCCGAATCTCATCGGGTACGTGTCGATGTCCGCCCGCCACGGGCTCTGACCGTCCGGCTCCGGCGCCGTCTCGCCGCTGTCGATCCGGTTTTCAATGTAATCAGCCAGCACGAGACGGTAAAAAACGGCGATATTCGACCGGTTGACGTTTTTGCCCGTATCGTACCGGATATCGGTCTCATACATCGGCTCGTACCAGTCGGTCCAGCGGTCGTATTCGTCCGCCGTGCGGATATAGGAGTCACCGCATTTTTCGCAGACGCAGACGATGTACCCGTCCTCGGTGCAGGTGGGCGGGGTCACGGTTTCATAGTAATAATGATCGCAGGGCGCTTCCGCCCCCGCAAGCGCGCCCGGAACGCAGAGCGGTATACACGCCGCGAGGATCGCACAGACGGTTTTCAAAACGGTTCGCTTCATCATGGGTCGTCCTTTCATCTATATATAGAGGTGCTCGGGATCGCGCGGCGGCTTCCTCGTCCGCCGCGCGGCGCGGGGAAAACGCGCAGGAGCGGGCCGTTTTTCCCTTTGCGGTTTCATCATACCACAGCTTTTTCCATTTGTCAAGAATATATTTTATGTAAATGTATTTACATTTCGAGTTTTGTGTGGTATGATTGAATCGGAAACAGGATCGGGGTGACGGAATGAGCCAGAGTCAGGACAATTTCAAACGGGGCACCGCGGAGCTTCTCGTGCTGCATCTGCTGCAGGATGAGGAGCTTTACGGCTATCGCATCATCCAGCTTTTCAACGAGAAGAGCGGCGGCCGCTATACGATGCTCGAGGGCACGCTCTACACGATCCTGTTCCGGCTCGAGAGCGCGGGCTACGTGAGCCAGCGGGTGGAGCTGGTGGGAAAAAAGCGCACCCGCCGCGTTTACAATATCACCGACAGCGGCAGGGAATACCTTGCGACTCTGCGGCGGGAATACGACGAGATCGTCACGGGTGTGAATATGATCCTTGACGGAAAGGCGGGCGGCGAAGATGCGTAATAAGATGATAGACAAATATATAAAGAGCGTCGGCTCGCTGCTGCAGTGTCCCGCCGGTGAAAAAAAAGCGTTCCTCGCCCGTCTGCGCGATGAGCTCGGGAGCGCGGAGCTGCCGGAGGACGCGTCGTTTGATGATATCTGCGAGCGTTTCGGCGCCCCGGAAGCGCTTGCGGCGGGGATGACCGCCGACGGGGCGGATCCCCGGTATCTGAAAAAAAAGACCTCCGTCGCCCGGATCGTCGCGATCGCCGCCGCGGCGCTGCTGGCGATCGCCGTGATCTGCGTCGTGTTCGAGCTGATCGACAACCACCGGCAGGCGAACGGGTACGGGAAAGAATACGGCGTGGAATACGTCACCGCCGTGCTGACGGAGGAGGATGCGCCGTGAAGAGCCTGAAACGCGCCGCCTCCCTCTGCGCGGTCCTCGCCCTGCTGCTGTCCTGCGCTTCGATCCCCGCGGCGTTCGCTGCCGAGGAGGGAGACGGCGGGGACGGGTATTCCGCGATCAGCGAATACGACCTTTACGCCGAGGCGGTCGCGATCGGATTCTTGAATTCGGATTTCACGATCAACCGGGCTTACAGGCCGCCGGAGGGAATGACGGAGCCTGCTTCCGAGCCGACGGCGACCGTCACGGAGCCCGTCGAGCCGCCTACGGAGTCCCCGACGACGCCTGAGGAACCGCCGACAGACCAGCCGACGATGCCGGAGGAACCGACGCGGGAAGCACCGACAGGCCCGGAAGAAGATACCGATCCTCCGCAGACGGAAGAGCCCACGCTCGGGCCGGAGAACGGGAACGCGCTTCCCGCGGGGCTTGCCGCGTACGCGCGGGCGCAGGGGATGACCGAACGGCAGTTTTACGAAAGAATGGGCAAATACGCCGCGGACGCGACTGCAGAATCGATCGGACCGCTTGCTTCTCACGCGTGCGATCAGAGCGAGGGAGAGCCGAACGCCTGTTACAGCAGGGTGTTCGATTATTTCGACTCCACCGGGAAAAAGCTCTGGTCGGTGATCCTGATCGCAAAGTATTATCTGACGCCGAATTCCGTCCGGTGCGAGATGTACCAGACGGCGTTCGATACCGAGGACGCGCGGTGGGTATGCGAGAAAAAAGACGTGACGGTCCGCGGCTGCGAGACGCGCGTGGATTTCACCGTGAAAAAGTATCTTGCGTTCGTTCCCACCGCGACGGTGGAGCGTTCTCTGTCACTGTTCGTGACGCCGGAAGGCATCTACCGTTACGACCCCGATCTGCTGCATAAGGGCGACGTCAATTTCAACGCGAAGATCGACGCCGCCGACGCGCGGCGGACTTTGCGGATCTCCGCAAGGCTCGACCGGCCCGACGCGCGGGAATTCATCACCGCCGATTACGATTCCGACGGCGCGGTCACGTCCCGGGACGCCCGGATGATCCTGCGCAGGGCCGCAAGGATATCGTAATACAAACGCCCCGCCGCGGAATCGTCCGCGGCGGGGCGTTTGATAAATTCTGATTTCGCTCCGCAAAATCAGAATTTACCCGCATACTTCCTCACCAGCTCCTTATAATGCCTTCCCTTTTCCGAAAAGTCTTTGTAATAGTTATAGCTCGCGGCGGCGGGGGAGAGCACGCACGCCCTGCCGGGCGGGGTGAGCTCCACGGCGGCTCTGACCGCCTCCTCCATATCCGCGGCGATCACGATCCGTGCGCGGCAGCCGTCCGCCTCGAGCAGCTTTGCGATCGCGTGCCCTGTCTCGGGCAGACAGACGATATTGTCGATATTGCGTTTTGCCAGCTCCTCGGCGAAATCCGTGTAATCGAGGCCGCGGTCCAAGCCGCCGATGATCAGCGTGCCGACGTTCCCGAGGGAGTCGACGCCTATGAGCACCGAATAGGGGATCGTCGCGATGCTGTCGTTGTAATACTTCACGCCGCCGTATTCGCCGAACAGCTCCATGCGGTCGGAAATGCCTTCGAATTCTTCGACCGCCCTGACGATCGCCTCGTCTGTCACGCCGAAACGCCGCGCCGCCTGCGCGGCGACCAGAATGTTCTGCAGGTTGTGCGCGCCGGGCAGGTGCGGATTTTTTTCCGCCGCGGCGCGGATCGCCGGGGCGAGGTCCGCGGGGTCGGCGCAGATCGCCCGCGCGGGCAGCGCGGCCGGATCGACGTACTCCGCGGTCGTGGAGCGGGGATTGAAGATGAAGAAATCGTTTCCCGTCTGGTATTTCACGATATTCATCTTCGCCGCGACGTAGCCGCGGAACCCGTCGTTGTAGTGGTCGAGGTGCTCCTCGTAGATGTTCGTGACGATCGCGACGTGGGGCGAAGAGGTCATGAATTCAAGCTGGTGGCAGGAGAGCTCCATCACGGTGATCTCGTCGTCCGCCGTTTCGATCGTGTCGAATACCGGCACGCCCACGTTGCCCTTGAGCCCCGCGTTCAGCCCCGCCGACTTCAGGAAGCGGTAAGTCAGCGTCGAGGTGGTCGTTTTTCCCTTGGTACCCGTCACGCCGACCACGGTGCTGTTGGAATACTTCAGATACAGGTCGGTCTGGTCCGTCACAAAGCAGCCCGCCGGGATCTCCACGTTCACGAAGGGGATCCCCGGGCTTTTCATCACGATATCGTAACCGCGCATCGCTTCGAGGTAATCCTCTCCGCAGAAAAGCGTCGCGTTCGGGTCGTCGAGCGCCACCGCGTTTTTGTCCGCGACGCCGAGCGGTTGATCCGGCAGGTATTTCCGGATCAGCGCGTAGGTCGAGCGTCCCTCTCTGCCGAAGCCGAGGATCAGCACCTTTTTACCCCGGAAAAAATCGATCAGTCCCTGAATGGATGTGAGCATGGCTGCGTTCTCCTTTGCCGTTTCTGTATTTTTGCAGGGCAGACGGGCCGGATACCGCCCGCGTTCCCGTTTTTCCGACGGGAGGACGCTTTTCGTCGGCGCTGCGGATTCCGAGCGCGGATCACGAACTGCGTTCCTCACTCAAAATTATACATCCCGCCGCGAAGAAATCAAGAGAAATATGACCGAAAATCACATTATTTTACAAATCTGTGAAAAAAGTTCTTGACATTGCATTATCCGTATGATATATTATGTGGGTATCAGCATAAAGATGTTGAACGTATTAAGGATTTAGCCCCTGCGATCTGCGGAGGGAGGGAATATAAATGAGCCAGGTAAAAGTGAAAGACAACGAGTCTCTGGACAGCGCTTTGAGACGTTTCAAACGCCAGACTTCGAGAGACGGCGTCATTCAGGAAGTGCGCAAAAGAGAGCACTATGAGAAGCCTTCCGTAAAGCGCAAAAAGAAGTCGGAAGCCGCTCGTAAACGCAAGTTCAAATGATCCGGCAGCGGGCTCCTTCGAGTCCGCTCGTTTTTTTAAGGTTATACGTTATGGAAACAGGAAAACCGAACTACGTCTTCGAATCCGTTACGCTCGTCACGCCGGAAAAACTCCGCGGGATGGGCGCGCGCGCCGTCGGGATCGATCTTGACAACACGCTGGTCTACGACTCCACGTTCAAACCCCGCGAAGGCGCGCGGGAATGGGTCGAAAAACTCAAAGAGGCGGGGATCCCCGTGATCATCGTATCCAACACCAACCATCCCCGCGCATACATTCTTTCGAAGGTGTTCCGCATCCCTTATTTTGCGATGTCGAAAAAACCGCATACGAAAAACCTGCTGCGCGCGGCAAAAGAAGCGGGTGTGCCGATCGGGGAATTCGCCATGATCGGCGATCAGATCTTTGCGGACGTGTACGCCGCGAACGAATGCGGCGCGATCTCGGTGTGGGTCAAGCCTTTCGGCAGCGAAAAACTGTTTTCGCGTCATTTCAACCGGATGCGGGCGAGAGAACGGAAATACTGCCGCGAACACGGCATCGAATACAGGGAGATAAGATGAACAAGATCGAACGAATCAGAGACGGCTTTTTCAAAAAAGCGACGGGAGACACGGGCATTCTGATCACGAGCGAGCAGAACCGCCGTTATTTTACCGAGTTCCCGTCAAGCGACGGCGTTCTCGCAGTTTCCGCGCACGACGCGGCGTTCTTTACCGACAGCCGCTATATCGAGGCGGCGCAGAACGCGGTGCGGGGCGTACGCGTCGAGGAACAGAAGGATACGTGGGCGCAGCTCAAAGCGTTTTTCGAGAAAGACGGCGTGAAAAAAATCGCGCCGGAAAACGAGATGATCACCGTCGCCCAGAGCGGACGGATGAAAAAGAATCTGCCCGATTTCGAGATCCTCGGCGATACGGCGCTTGATGAAGCGATTACGGCGCTGCGCATGGTAAAAACCGATATCGAGGTCGAAAATATCGTCAAAGCCCAGCGCATCGCGGAGGACGCGCTGCGGCACGTGCTCGGATTTATCGAGCCGGGCAAAACCGAAAAGGAAATCGCGCTGGAGCTGGATTTTTATATGCTCTCTCACGGTGCCGAAGCGCTTTCGTTTGAGACGATCGCGGTTTCGGGGCCGAATACCTCAAAGCCGCACGGCGTACCCGGCGACCGGAAAGTGCAGCGCGGGGATTTTATCACGCTGGATTTCGGCGCGGTATATCGCGGCCTGCACAGCGATATGACCCGCACCGTCGCGCTCGGCGGCGTGAGCGAAAAACAAAAGCTCGTCTATCAGACCGTCCGCGAGGCGAAAAACGCGGTCGAGGCGGAGATGCGCGCAGGCGTTTCGTGCTTCGACGCTGATAAAATCGCCCGCGATCATATCGCTTCGCGCGGCTTCGGCGATTATTTCCGCCACGGCACGGGGCACGGCGTGGGGTACGAGATCCACGAAATGCCCTACGTCAGCCCGAAATCGAAATCGGTCCTCGCCCCCGGCAACGTGGTCACCGACGAGCCCGGTATCTATCTGCCCGGCGAGTTCGGCGTACGGATCGAGGATATGGTCCTCATCACCGGAGACGGCAATCGCGTGCTGACCGAGGTGACGGACGAGCTTGTCGTGGTGTGAGTGGTGCGGGATGCGTTTTGAGATCTTTCGGTGAGCCCGACCTGGCCGCGCGACGCAGCCGCTGCGGCTGCCGCTGAAAACAGTCCGCGGACTGGTTTCTTCACGCGTCAACATTTCACGAATTTCCAAAAAACTCTTGCATTGCTCACGAAAATATTGTATTATATCAATGCATAAATATAAGCGGCGTTTCGCCGCGGTAACGAAAGGATTTGAATTTTTATGGTAACAGCCGGCGATTTCAGAAACGGCGTCACGTTCGAGATGGAAGGACAGGTCTGGCAGATCATCGAGTTCCAGCACGTTAAGCCCGGCAAAGGCGCGGCGTTCGTGCGCACCAAGCTGCGCAACGTGATCCAGGGCTCCGTCGTTGAAAAGACGTTCAGCCCCACCGACAAGTTCCCCACCGCCTACGTTGAGAGAAAGACGATGCAGTATTCCTACAACGACGGCGATCTGTATTATTTCATGGATCCCGAAACCTACGATATGATCCCCATCGGCAAAGATCAGCTCAACGACAATTTCCGCTTCGTCAAAGAAGAGATGGAGTGTATGATCCTCTCCTATAAGGGCAACGTGTTCGGCGTTGAGCCGCCCAACTTCGTCACCCTGCAGGTCACCAAGACCGATCCCGGCTTCAAGGGCAACACCGCGACCAACACGCTCAAACCTGCCACCCTCGAGACCGGCGCGGAGATCAGAGTGCCCCTGTTCATCGACGAGGGCGAAATGATCCAGGTCGACACGAGAACCGGCGAGTATATGTCCAGAGCCTGAAGCCGACGCGCGCGTTCATTCGGTGCGAACGCGGAATATCTTCGCGTTTTTGCATATACTGTTTTTAAAAAGAGGGAGGAAAAAGAAATGACACTTACCGAAAAAGCGGCCTATCTCAAGGGATTTGCCGACGCTGCCAAGCTTGACGACAAAGAGGACGTTGCGAAGATCCTCGGCAAGATCATCGATATGCTCGACGACCTCGCCATCAGCGTTTCCGATATCGACGATACCCTCGATTCCGTGATGGAACAGCTTGACACCGTGGACGAGGACCTCGGCGAGCTTGAGGAGTTTGTCTATGAGGATTATGACGAGGATGACGAAGACGACGACTTCTGGGATGATGAAGACGACGAGGATATCACCTACGAGTTCGAGTGCCCCGAATGCGGCAAGACCGTCTATCTTGACGAGACGCTTTTTGAGTCTGACGACGATATCGTCTGCCCCGCCTGCGGCGCGGTGCTTGAGGATCTGACGCTCTCCTTCGACGAAGAGGACGAAGACGAAGAAGACGACGACGAGGACTGATTCTCTGCGGAACGGATGCGCAAAGCCGTATCCGTCCGGAAAACAAACAAACGAAAGACCGGTTCGTGCCCGAACCGGTCTTTTTTGCTGTCAAAAAACCGGGGCGGGCGCGGATTCGGCATAAAAACAGATATTTTTTTGTATTATATTCCCATATTGCAAAAGAATACAAATTGGTTTATAATAAATATATCCAAAAATATTGGAAGATTGGAGACGCTGCATATGAAGAAACGAAACATTGCGGTCTGTATCTTGCTTGCGCTCTGCCTGCTGCTTACGGCGCTGCCCATGCAGGCGTTTGCCGACGAGACGATCCCCGACGGAACATATTTCTACGGCGATATGGACGGCGACGGAAAGGTCAAATCGGGCGACGCGCGGCGCGTGCTGCGTTACGCCGCAAAACTCGAGACGTTAAACGACCTGCAGCTTCGGCTTGCCGACGCGGACGGCGACGGCAAAGTCAGATCGGGCGACGCGCGAAAGATCCTGCGCGCCGCAGCGAAGCTTGAACCGCTTCCGGTGGAAAAGCTCGTGATCGGCGAACCGGATACGACCGAGCCCGCGCAACCGACCGAGCCCCAGCCTCCGGCGGACGGCGTGAAGGTCGGCGTGATCCTGCTGCACGACGAGAATTCGACGATGGATCTGCTGAGTATTTCCGCGGCGAAGAAAGCCTGCGCCGCAGCGGGGATCCCAGACGAAAACCTCATGTTCCGAATGAACGTCCCCGAGGATGAGGAATGCCTCGCCGCCGCCGACGAGCTTGCCGGGGCGGGCTGCGATATCATCTACGGCAATTCCTTCGGCTACGAGATTTATATGCTCGAATCCGCGAAACAGCATCCCGACGTACAGTATTTCCACGCGACGGGCACGCTGGCGCACGCCTCCGGTGTGAAGAATTTCCACAATGCGGACAACGCGGCGTTTGAGGGCAGATACCTTACCGGTATCGCCGCAGGCATGAAGCTGAATGAAATGATCGAAAAAGGAGAGATCACCGCAGACGAGGCGAAGCTGGGCTTTGTCGCGCCGTTCGCGTTCTACGACGTCGTTTCCACCTATTCCGCGTTCTTTCTCGGAGCGCGTTCGGTCTGCCAGAGCGTGACGATGGACGTGAAATTCATCTATTCTTATTATGACGAGACGCTTGAGCGTGAAGCCGCGCAGGATCTGATCGATCACGGCTGCCGGATCATCTCGCAGTACAGCGATTCCATGGGCGCGCCGGTCGCCTGCGAGCTTGCCGGGGTGCCGAATATCCCATCGGACGGCAGCACGATCAAAGCCTGCCCGAAAACGTATCTGGTCGGCTATCTGCCCGACTGGACGCCGTTCTTCGAATACGCGATCCGGGCGGTCGCCGCGGGTGAGGAGATCTCCGGCGACTGGCTCGGCACCGTCGTCAACGGCGGCGTTACCCTTACCGGACTGAACGAAAACGTCGCGGCTCCGGGCACCGCCGAAGCGATCGAAGCAGCGCGGCGGAAGCTCGCGGACGGAACGCTGCACGTATTCGATACGAGTACGTTCACCGTTAACGGCGAAACGCTCACCGAGTATTATATGGACCTGATCGACGATGAGGAAGACAAGCCCGACGTCAATATGATCTACGACGGCTATTTCCACGAGGGCGAAAAGATGAGCGCGCCCACGTTCGGCCTGTTGATCGACGGTATCCGGCTTGTCAACAACGGATATTTCCCCGATTCTCCCGGGGGACCGGACGATCCCGCGCAGGAGGAGCTGAACGTCTGTCTCGGCCCCGGGCCGGAGAGCTTCGATCCCGCGCGTTCCGCGACGACCGAAAGCGCGACGGTGCTCGGCCATCTGTTCAGCGGTCTTACGAAATGGGACGTTGACGAAAGCGGAAAGCTTGTCATCATGCCCGACGCTGCCGAGGAGCTGCCCGAAGGCGTCGTGAACGAAGACGGAACGGTCACCTATACCTATCAAATCAGAGACGGCCTGAAATGGTCGGACGGCGCGCCCGTCACCGCGCAGGATTTCGTCTTTGCGTGGAACCGCGCCGCGGACCCCGCGCTCGAGGCGGATTACAGCTATCTGTTTGAGATCGTCGACGGCTGGAACGCGGTGCAGGCCGGCGAGGAAGACGCAAAGCTGAACGTTTTCGCGCCCGATGAGAAGACCCTCGTCGTCACGATCGTGAGCGACGTTCCTTATTGGAACGAGCTTCCGGCGAACCCGATCTTCTATCCGATGCGCGAGGACGTCGTCTCGCGGGACGGCTGGGCGACGGATCCCGAAAAGCTCGTCACCGACGGCGCGTATACGCTCGCGGAGTGCTCGGAGGATAAGATCGTTCTCGAAAAGAACGACGGCCGGTACGACGCGGATTCCGTGACGATGCCGCGCATCAACTTCCTTCTCTCCGAGGACGCCTTCGCGCTGCAGAAGAGCTTTTCCGAGGGCGAGCTGCAGTTCGTCGACGAAATTACGGAATCCCCGTCGCAGATGCGTGAAAAATTCGGCGACGCGTTCCGGACCGTCGGCGTCAGCGGCACGTATTACGCGCTCTGGAACGTGAATGACGACATCCTGCCCGAGGGATCCGGCCTTGCGGGCGAGGAAGCGGAGAACGCACGCGCCGAGATCCGCAGGGCGGTCAATCTGCTGATCGACCGCGGCTATCTCGCCAACGAGGTGCTGCAGGGCGGTCAGGTCGCCGCGTCGAGCTTCGTCGCGATGGGTATGACCGATGCCGACGGGAGTGAATTCTATCGGAACGCGGGCCATAACGACGGGTTCACCGGTTATTACGACGTTTCCCGCGAAGCGCAGGACGGCAACCGCGCCGCGGCGCTCGAAACGCTGAAAAAATACTACGGTTTCGACGAGGAGAGCAAACGGTTCACGGACTTCCCCGAGATCGAATACGTCTATAACGACGCGCCCGGGCACGCGCTGATCGCCGAGACGATCCGTACCTATCTCGAACGGTCCGGCATCCCGGTGAAGCTGCGCGGCATGGACTGGCCGACGTTGCGGGAGCTTGTCGGCAGCGGCGAATTCGCGGTCGCCCGCAGCGGCTGGATCGCGGATTACAACGACCCGATTACATTCCTCGATATGTGGATCTCGGGCTCCGGCAACAACGACGCCGGTCTCGGACAGGGAGACCACGCGGAGGTCAAATGCTACAGCCTCGACCTGACGCCCTTCGGGATCGATATCAAGGTGGAGAACGGAACCTGGAGCGAGACCTACGACGTGCTGATCTCCGAGATCAAGCGCTGCGGCGACAATGAGACGCGCTACCGCATGATGCACCTTGCCGAGGATATGCTCATGGAGACCGGCTGCATCATCCCGATCTATTATTATACCGATACGTTCCTGCTTGACCCGGCGGTGGAGGGCTTCTGCGTCAATCCCTTCGGGTATAAATATTTCGCGCATACGACCCTGAATAAATAAGGAGGAAAAAACAATGAAAAAAAGGCTTTCGATCATGAGCGTCCTGCTCGCCGCGGTGATGCTGTTCTCGATGCTGCCGCTGACCGCGGGAGCGGACGTGTCCGAGTATGAGCGCAACAACGGGCCGCTCACCCCCGACGTCAACCCCTTGGGCGCGCAGTTCACGTTTCTCCGGCTGAACGAGCTCGACGAAGAGGGCAACACCATACAAAACGAGGACTATTCCTTTAAGGGCTATTCACTGTTCGGGAATCGCTGGGATGAGGAAGCCGGCGAATGGGCGGACGAGCGGAGCGAGGAGCTTCCCGCCGGCGTCGACTATGACGTTGAGACGAACACCGTGACGCTGACCGATTTCGACGGCGGCAAATACATGCTTTCCGCCAACATGATGGGCGACGATTTCACGCTCTGCGTCGAGGGCGACTGCAGTCTGGGCGTCATTTACGTCTGGGGCGACAGCTGGGGCGCGGGTCTGAAAATCGCCGGCCCGGGCACGCTGACCGTGAACGAAAACAAGCTCTTCGATTACGCGGTCGAGTTCCATCCGGAGTATACGCTTGTCACGTTCCGCCTCGACGAGGGCGCGTCCGTGAAGCTTTACGGCAAGAAGAGCCCCGTCGGCATCCTCGGCACCGAGCAGACCGAGGACCTCTTCGACCTGCCGGAGAGCGTCGGCGTCGAGCCGGTCAAAGAGAATCTCGTGCGCAACGAGACGAAATGGATCTACGGCTATACGATCGACGACGAGTATACGTTCTCGACGAGCTGGACGCAGGCGACCTGTAAGGACGATCCGGACGGGATCTACACCATCGGCGTAACGACGCACTATCCGGACGGCATCGAAAATGAGGAAACCGCGTACGACACGGTCGACGTGCATCACTGGTATTATTCGGAAAAATACGATTATTATTGTGAGGATTACGAATTCGGCGAGGAAGACGGGCACGCTTCCTCTTCCCGGTCCTTCAAGGATTATGAAGAGGCGAAGGCCGCCGGCTTCGAGCCGAAGCTGGACAAGAACGGCGAACCCGTATCCATCGAAATGAAATCGGGCGGCGGCGCCGGCTCCGAGCAGGTGGTCATCGGTCCCGACGGCAGGGAATACGTCGGCGCGTGGACGAAGAAAGGCGAGGGAGACTACGGTGACGTCCTCGCGGAGATCGAGCCGCTCCCCGGCGTTGAGGATAAATATCTGTTCATCGTCCGCAGAGACCTGATCGATATCGACCCCGATGAGCTGGAGTCCGTGCGCGTCGACGTCGAG
>JAFRTA010000261.1 GCA_017427315.1 Clostridia bacterium | reverse complement strand
GCAAAGGGAAAGAGGAGGTCAGGGGCGCACATCTTTTTTTGCTTTCATCTTCAGTATCATTGAGCTCAACATTCGATTCACTTCATCGCACAAAGAAAGCAATTCTCGAGATCCCTCCGCCGTCAGATAATTGATATCCACGCACAAAAGGATCTGCGTCTCAAGCTCTGCCACCGAGCCTTTCGCATATCTTAAGAAATTGATGTATTCGCTCGTTGAATCTCTTGCGTTTCCCTCGGCGATATTCGATGGGATCGAGATCGCCGCCCTGCGCATTTGATCGCTCATCGCATAAGCTTCATCTCGGGAACTTCGAAATCGTAAAATATACACATTTGGCAAGCTGCATCGCTTTTTTCCAAACGGTCAACTCTTGATAATTCATTCTCTTTTCCCCCAATCCACTTTTCCCTTTTCCCTGAGATCCTTTCCCCTTTCTAAACAAATACGGGTACGGGGCGAGCCCCGTACCCCCGTATTTGTTTTATCGGTTATCTTCTGCCTCTGAAGATCGTCTGGATCGCCTTGAGCAGTCTTGCCCACCAACTGAACAGTCTCTGCCAGAAGGACTGCTGAATCTCTTTGATCAGCGCGGAGCCCGCCTCGAAGACGCTGCTCCCGGCGCTGCCGGTCAAGGGCTGATAGGGCGACTCGGGCGAAACGTCCACCGTGACGACGATTCTGGAGCCGACGTCCTCGTTCGTGAGCGTGTAGGACGAGCCGGTCGCGTCCACGATCGCCTGTCTTGCGCCGTTTTCATCTTCACGGTACCACGTATAGGTCACGTACTGGAGCATCAGGCTCGGCACGTTCGGGATCGAAACGGTGAGCGTGTTGCCGACGTAAGTGCCGCCGGAGATCACGGGCTCGACGTAAACGTACGCGGTGTTGACCGTGAGCGGAACGATCTGCGTCACGGAATCGTAGTTCGTGCTGTCGGTCGGCGTAAAGCGCATCTCGTAGGTGTTGAAGGTGCCGGTCCGCACGGGAACGTCGTTCGCAAGCACGTAAGCGAAGGTACCGTCGCCGCTGCCGCCGTCAATGATGGCCTGACCGACGCTCTGACCGTATTCGATCGTACCGCCGGTGGGGAACGTGTAGCTGATGCCCGCGGATTCAAGCGACGCTTTGTTGATCGTGACGCGCAGCGAGTTGCGGTTGGTGATCACCAGCGAGTAGTTGCCCGCCGCGGCGCCCTGCAGGGCGGGAACGACGAAGGAGACCGTCTTGTTCCTGCCGGCGTCGGGCGTCGAGACCATGCCGGTGACCGTCGCGGGAAGATACACGTCGTCGATATCTCTCAGTACGCCGTTCAGCTCGGAGAAGTGGATCACGATGTCGTTCGAAACGCCGTTATACTCTTTGTCCTCCGCGGTCGCGGTCGCCGTGAGCGGCGCTTTCGTCACATTGAGCTTGCCGGTCTTCGTAATGATGACGTAGTTGCTGTTTCTCAGAAGCGTCACGTTAACGGTGATCAGGTAAGGCGAACTTGTATTATTGACCGGCGAATAACGAACGTAGCTCGTCGTGACGGAGGGTTCCGCCCCGAAGATGTCGAGCAGCGTCTCGTCCTCATAGAGCGCGCCGTCGTTGACGGTATAGGTCAGCGCGGGGACAGGATCGCCGTAGCGGACGGCCGCATTGCCGGCGGTCAGCGTGATCTGCTTCGCTCTGACCGGAACGCCGATACGCAGGGTCGCGGTACGGTAATTCGCGTTATCGGTATTCTCATAGTTGACGGTGTACTGCTTGGGCGTGCCGGTATTGCTGACCTCGGGGACCGGCGTCGCGCCGTCGACGAGCGCCCAGGTGTAATACTGCGCCTCGTCGGCGAACTGGCCGCCGTTCAGGCTCGCGATATACGCCTGCAGCTCTTCGTTCGACAGGTTTGCCTTGCTGTCATAGATCCGCTCGCTCATCGTCAGTCTGCCGAGCGACGCTGCGGTAAGGGGCGCGATCTTGTTGACGGTGATCGTCAGCGCGTCGGTGACGATGGTAATATCATAGTTCGCGTTGTTGCCGACCGCCTCGATCGTGCTCATATCGATATTGCAGACGCCGGCGGCGGGGTCCGTGACCGCGACGGTGGTGTCGTTCGCGATACGGAAGGTGGAACGGTCCTTGGACATCAGACCGGTGATGTTGTAGAAGTACGCGACGAGGCCGGAGGCGTTCTCATCGGCAAGCGCGTCGCTGTAATCGACGATGGGCGTCTTCAGCCCGACCGCCGCCGTGATGGGCGCGGGAGCGATCGCCGCCGACGCCGTACCCTCGATCATGTTGTAGTTCGAGGCCTTGTCGCCGAGCAGATAGACGCCGGTCAGGTCCGCCGGGACCGCGTCGCCGCAGTTTGCGTCGGCGAATGTGACGCGCGCGTTTCTGGTATTGAGCTCAACGAGGCCCGCGTCCGCTTCGCAAAGACCGGAGGAGATCTGCGCCGGGCTGGAGGGATCGACGAAGGTCGCCCTGGTGGTGCCGTCGTAGACCTTGTCGCTGACCGCGAAGGAGACCGTCAGGTCGCGCTTCGTGATGGTCATCGTGCCGATCAGCACGCCGTACTGGGCGGCGTAGACGCCGTCGCTGGTCGCGTCGTAGGTGATCGCGTACGTGCCGACGTTCACGGGCACGTTCGTCTCACCGTTATATTTGACGGTGAACTCGCCGGCGTAAGGCATATCCGGTTTATCCTCCGTCTCATCCGCTTCATAAGCGGCCGTATCGAATCCGACCGTCGCGGTATGCTGCGCCGCGTCATAGACGACGGACTGCTCATAATTCGTAACGATCCAGAGCGCGCTGAGCGTGGGAAGCTCGGGCGAGACGGGATCGGTGATCAGGAACATCGAACCGGTGTAGTTCTTTTTCGTGGCGCGGACGGTGATGGTCAGCTTGAGCTGTTTGCCCTCATAGCTCGCGTCATTGAAGAGCATGTTCCTTCTGGTTGAGATCACGTTGCCGGGATCGTCCGCGAATTCCCACTGATAGGTATAGGTATCGACGTCGGAGGGATCCACGCCGGAAAGGTCGGCGTAAACGTAGCCGTTGACCATGAGCTGGCCGGCAAGCTGCAGCGTACCGGAGATCGCCTTCGGCGTGACCTTGACCTTTTCGGTCAGGCCGATCGTGACGGGATTGACGTTGTCGCCGCTCGGGATGAAGGTCACCGCGAAGGGCGCGCCGGTACCGTCGGAGCCGAGCGTCTCTTCGACGTTGATGATATCCTGCGCTCTCGCGAACACGAGCACGCCGCGGACCGTCACGCCGTTGAAGCTGAAGCCGATCTCATCCATATCCGCGGCGCGCTGCGCCTGCTCGAGCGTCGTACTCGCGCTGTAGACGTATTCGAGCGTCCCGATGCCGTCGATCGCGGTCTGCACGGTCGCGGCGGGGATCGTCGCCTTCTGCACGGTAAGCAGGGCGGAAGAACCGAGCGTGACCGTGTAGTTCGGATCCACGACGAGACCGGGCTGCTGCGCGGCGGTAAAGGTGCCGTCCGCGTTGCAGGTCGTGAGGATGTTATAGGTGCCGACGCCGTCGCCCTTGGTATAGGTCGTCGTCGCGGCGATCGTGCCGGAGTAAACGTTCGAGGCCTCGATGTTGGTATCCTCGGGCAGGAAGGTGAACGCGGTCGGCGCGTCGTCGGTATAGCAGATCGTCATATCCTGCGGGACCAGGCGCACCGCCAACGGCACGATATGCAGCGTGCCGGAACGTCTCTCGATCTTGTAGTTCGTCAGCGTTTCGTTGCCGTAGAACGCGAAGATATAGTAATCGCCGACGCCGTCATTGAGACGGTCGTATGCCGCGGAGTCGTAGTCGTCCGCAACGACGTATTTGAACTGGATGCTCTGGCTGTAGGAAGCGCTGAACAGCGATTCGTCGTCGCCGTTGACGAAGCCTTCAAACTCGACCTCGGCGGCGTTCGCCGCGGGGATCTCGCGGAAGACCGCTGTCGCGTCGGGCGCGACGATCGTCAGCGTGCGCTTGACGACGTTCATCTCGCCGCCGGTGAAACCCGTAAAGGTGTAGTTCGCGCTCTGCAGGTCGAACGCGCCGTCGATCTTGACGGTCAGCTCCGTGTTCGCCGGGGTCGCGACGGTGTAATCGCTCGTCAGACGGTAGCCGCTGTAATTCGCGGAAAGCCCCGCCAGCGTGCCGACCTGCGAGATATAGCCGCCGTTGTTTTCAAGATACGCCGCATTCTCGCTCGCAAGATAGGTCTCGTCGTCGGAGGACCAGTTCGAGAAGCTCCACGCGTAATCGGAGGCCGCGGGGACCGTCGAGCCGTAGACGATGTCGCCGGGGATGTACGTGCCGGTCACGGCGACGGGACGCTTGGAGACCGGGACCGTCACGCTGACCGTCTGCGTCGCGTAGTTGGGATCGGCGGGCGTAAAGACAAAGCTGTAATTGTTGTTGCCCGCGCTCGGGACCTCGTCCGGGTCTGCCGGCACGAACGAGCCGGAGCCGTTCGTCATCGCGGCAGAGTTCTCGGTCGCCACCTGCGCCAGGGTGCGCAGCGGGTCGTAGACCGCGAGCGCGACCTCGGGCAGGTCGATATGCGAGAGCGAGCCCCGGGTGATGGTCATATTTCTGAGGTTGATCGTGGCGATGTTATAGCAGCCGGCCTTCGGGCCGCTGAGCGTGAGGACCGTCCCCGAGGGAAGGGAGATCGGCTGGTTTGTGCAGACCGCGCCGTTGTTGGGATAGTTATAGGTCACGTTGCCGATGGAGAACTGCGTGCCGTAAACGTCGCCGCCGAACGCGCCGGTGACGTCGTTTGTCGTAAACACGTAGGTGCCGGTCTTGACGACCGCGCCGGTCGCCGGGTCGGTGCTGTAGGCGACCGTCGCCGCGGTACCGGTGGGACCGACCGCGACCGTGATATCGCGCCGGTTCACGGTGAGCGTATCCGTCGCGACGCTGTCAAGCGTGAAGTTCGAGCCGGCGATCGGGCCGGCGGTCTGCGAGAACAGCATCGAGTAGTCGCCCGCAAGGGTCGTGCCGGCGACGTATTCCACCGCCTCTTCGCCGTTCTGCAGGCGGACCAGCGGCGTGACCGCGGTCAGGAACTCGGTCCGGAACGTACCGGAAAGGACCGTGCCGTTGTCGATCTCATCGCCGTGTACGGTGAAGGTGTTGCCCGTCGCCGTTGCGACGATGTAACTGTCGGGCGTAAAGTTTTCGCCGTAGGTGACGCTCGCGCTGTTCATCGTCACGGCGACCTTGAGCGCGTCGACCGTGACGGTCACGTTGAAGTCGTCGCTGGCGACGTTATAATTGTACGCTTTATTGCTCTTGGGCGTGGCGACGACCTTGAAGGCGGAGCCGGACTGCGCGACCGTCGGGACCGTGCTGTCGGAATACGCCGTATTCTCGTCGCCCCAGGCGAAGTCGAAGTCCCCGAGGAACGCCGGGAGCGCCGCCTCGGCAATGCCGGTCACGCCGTCTGTATCGACCAGCGGGATCTTGTTCAGAGGCGTCGAATAGGTGACCGTATAGGTCTTATCCTCAAAGCCGGGCGTCGCGGGCGTGATCGTCACGTTGAACGTGCCGGCGCATGCGGCGCGGTTTTTCGCGGTATTCGCGGGCAGGCTGTATTTGACCGTCCAGACGCCCGCGTCGGTCGGCAGGCCGCTGACCGCGTTCGCCGCGGTGATCTCGGTATCATCGGCGCGCGTGCCATAGTAAGAATAGGAGAATTTCTCCTCATTCTTATACGTCGTATCGTACGCCGCGCCGAGGATGTTGGTGAGCGGATAGCCGTTCGCCTCGTCGTCGTTGTGCGTACGGTCGCCCTTGAGCTCGCCGCCGCTGGCGGCCGTGAGGTGCAGGTCCGCCTTGGCCAGCTCCTCGGCGTCGTACTCGAACGACGCGTCGCGCAGCATGTCGAAGGAAAGCGTCTCGACGGGCTGCTCGTAATAATCGAAGAAGATGTAGACGCGCGTGCCGTCGCAGACCTGGTTGAAGCTGCCGTTATGGACGTTCGTCATCGAATGCGTTGCGCCGTAGTAATTGTACCGTTTGATACTGTTGTTGGAATCGAAAGTATTGAACACGGTCGAGTTGTCGCCGGAGAAGCTCGTTTGCAGGATGGCGTCCTGATCGACCGACATCGTGAAGCTCGCGGGGTCATGCTTCGCGTAATGGACGTTCTTCAGTTCCCATTTATAGGTGTTCTTCGGCGCGCCGCCGGTGAGCGAGGAACCGAGGGAGGTCGCCTGCGTCGTCGTGCGGTTGCCGACGATATAGGAGAGCGCCGAGACCGCGTTGTTGATGCTCGTATCGGCGGAGGGCTGCACCCGATCCAGCACGTAGCCGTCCTGCGCCGCGTTCAGCTTGTAGTAACGGTAGGCGTAGAGCGTCTTCGTCTTCGTGTCGGAGCCTGCCCCGCCGTACGCCATATCCGACGTAGAAATCGTCGCCGTTCTGCCGTTGTAATCGGAAACCGTACCCGCTGTCGGAGAGCCGGAATAACCGGAACGCACGGAAAGATAGTTGCTGTTTTCCGTGCTGTTGCCGGACTGCTGCCAGCGGAACTCCTTCGTATCGGAAGAATAACGCTCCCAATACGTCCACCTCGACGGGCTGCTGAACACACCGTTGCTCTTATAGGCCTGTCTCTGGGAAGGAGACACGCCGGAATTCTCGGGAGAATAATAGATCAGGCTCTTTGCGGGAGTCTTCGCGACGGCAAGACTGACGTTCGAAGCCGTCGATCCCTGCGTCCAGTGATTGTATCCGTCCGAAACGTCCGCAACGTTCGTCGTGATATAACCGCCCTCCACGACGGGGGCGTTATTCCAGTATGCAAGGCCGACCGACCATGCGGACAGCGAACCGTTGATACTATAGCCCGCAACGTCCTTCACGCTGCCGGTACTGGTGCATTTGGACGCGTCGTACTGGGACTTCGAATTGATGCGGCCGTTGGTCACCGTAATGTCATCGGAAAGGATGCCATAGGCGATGCCGCCCGCAAAGCACTTACGTTTCGTGTTCGTCGCATGATCCGCCGCATAGAACCATGATTCGCAGATAACGTCGATGGTGCCGCCGTTCATCGTGACGATGCCGTCGTAAACGCCGTATGCCCATTCATAACAGCGCATACCGGCGCCGTTGCTATCGCCGGCGGAGCTCTCCGACGTATCGCCGGCGGCTTTGCCCCACGCGTCGACGTCGATGGTGCCGCTGTAGATATTCACCTTTGACGTGCTTGTCTTGTTCCAGATGCCGGTCGACCAGATAAATACGTGGCCTGCGCCGTCGCCCTTAACGTCGTTATACCGGCTCTTTTCATAGGTCTGCAGATACGGACCCGTCGAGCTCTGGAGGGTACCGACGTTGACCGTGCCGCCTTCATTCTCGATCAGTGAGACGTGACAGGAGGAGACCTCGTGATAATCTTCCTTGCTGTTGCCTTCCTCGTTGGAATGAGAAATGACCAGCGAGCCCTCGCCGGTGATATTCAGCGTCGCGCCGCTCTTGACAATGAACATTCTGCCCGTGATATTCTCCCAACCGTCGCGGCTCATGGAGACGGAAACGCCGTTGTTGATCACAAGATTGATCGTCGCGCCGCTTTGAACCGTAATATAATCAGAGAATGACCCGGGCGAACAACTGCCCGTCACCGTAACGGTTTTCGTGCTGCCGCTGTAAACGCTCTGGATCTCGGACTTCAGGCTGTCCCATGAACTGACGTTGACAGCGCTGACCGTCGGGGCGAACATATTCACCGCGAACGGGATCGCCGAGACGACGAGACACAGGGCGAGGACGATCAGCCCCACCCGGATGCGCCTTGCGTCTTTTCTTTTCATCATTGCCATAAAAGTATCCTCCTTCAGGAAATACTTGTTTTCTATATGTCATATGCCGAAGCATTTATTCCCACGCAGATATCGGTCAAATATGCTTCTATCACATCCAACACATATTGCGCGTTGTTTACCTGCGCTTCAACGCTTGTTCTGCCGATGCCGCAAAAATCATCGGGATCCGACCGGCGCGGCCTTTCGGGAATTTGCGGATCCCCGCCGCTGACCGGCCGAAAAGGGCGCAATACGCCTAATAACGCTGATACATAATAATTATATCAATTCAAGGCCCGCTTGTCAATCTTATTTTTCCCGGTTTTCGGCTTACGATATATCTCTATGCTATAGTGTAAAGCATTGTTTTGTCATCGACGATACGGTTTTTTATACAAACCGTTAATGCCCTGAAAACATTTTTTTGCGAGAATTTGGATTTTTTTCACGGCAGCAGAAAAAAACGGCCGCGAGTGCCTGCCATAAGAAAGTGCGCCGCAGCTAAATTCGCCTTACGGCGAGCGAAATTGCTCGCTTCGCTCACAGCTAAATTGAAGCCATATGGCTTCAGCCAAATTGAAAACCTGCGGTTTTCAGCTAAATTAAATTCGTTCCTCAGCTCGCGCGAAGCGCGAATTTAGCGGCGAAGCAATTTAGCACGACCGCAGGTCGTATTTCGCTCGTTCCGACGGAACGAATTTAGTTGGGGCGCACTTCCTTACGAAGTGCGCCCCGGACGGGGCTTTTCCCGTCCGACCGGTTCGGGCTGTCGGGCTGCCGACGGCGTATCAGCGTTTTTCAAGGACGTGCTTCGCCGCCCGCTTCGCGCGCGTCAGGACGGACGGCGCGGCGTTTTTGCGCATATATTCGCGCAGGTAAGAACAGTGCAAGTCCGCGCTGAAGCAGCGGATCCGGCGGCGCGCTTTCTCGGGCGGCTGTGAAAAGACCGCGACGAGGAACGCTTCGAGCTCCCGGTATTTTTTCTCGAGAAAGTCCGGTTCCCGGAACGGCGGCTGCATGAGCACGTCGAGATACGCGTCGTCGTGCGCGTCAAGGTACGCCGCGCGCTCCGCCGCCGCGCGGATATCCGCGTCGTCGGCGCTGCGGCAGAGGATCATCGCCTTTTCGTTGAGCTCCTCGCCGATCGTCGGGTCGCCGAAATAGATCGGCACGGAGTGCCGGTCCAGCGGCTGGATCACCTTTTCGGTCACGAAGCCCGGATAGTCGACGCTGTCCGCCGCGATCGTGAATTTCGACGCCTCGAGCACACGGTTTTTTTCCGCCCAGGTGCAGCCGCCCGAGCCGGTGTTGTTCAGATAACTCCCCGGCGAAACCACCGGCTTATAACGGGAAAGCGCATCGAACAGCTTTTCGCGCGCGCCGTTGCCGGAGGGATGCCCGTAAATGAAATTGCAGAACTGCGTCTTCCGCCGCAGGATATCCTCCGCCTGCGCCCGGGTGAGCTTTTCGGGCGTCCACGGCGTGCCGGACTCAAAATAATACGCGTAGGGCAGCCGGAAATACCGGTCGCCGAACTGCATCCGGTCGAACCCGATCACGTAATCGAAAACGGTGAAGTCGGGCGAGAGGTTTTCGCCCATGAACATGACGCGCACGCAGTCGTAGCGCATATATTCAAACGGCGCGCCGCGGTTGGAGCAGATCACGAAATCCGGGTCGTCGGAAATCTCGACGTCGAAATGCTTCGACAAGAGGCGGACGAACAGGTTCTCCCGCTTGTTGAAGCTGCCCCAGAAGCCGCAGAAATCAATGCGTACCGTATCCATGAAATCCTCCTTTTTTCCGTTCCGCAGGGACACCTCGCGCCGCAGACAGCGCGCATCCCAAAGGGACAAACCGACGTTTCCGCAGGGAATCCGTTTTCGCGCCCGGGAAGGAATTCCCGGGCCCCCGAACTCCCGATGATGATAAGCATCTCCGTTGATCGTATTATATCGAATATCCCGAAAAAAGTAAAGCTGAATTTTCCCGGTATCGGCGAAAGCGCTGTTTTCCGGTATCGGCGGAATCGCCCGTGTTGCCGATCCGCGCCGTCTCGCGGCACGGATGACAATGCGGTCCTTTTGAACGGACTTTGTACCTTATCGCTCCGCGATATGATATACGGCTCAACAAAAAAACGGTGCGCACACCGTCATTTCTTTTGCCGTATCCAAAGAGGCGGCCAACATCCTCCGGATCGGACCGCAAGCATGAACGATCGAAGATCTCGACCGCGAAATCAAGGGACATATCCGCAAGTACGCTTTTTGCCGTATTTAAATCAATCCTTACAGTAAAATCGCGGCATTCGCCGCGGTGAAATCGAAGGCTCGCGCCCTCGGTGAAATCGTTCGGCTTCGCCTCCCGGTGAGATGAAATTTTCCCACGTTCGCGCAGCGAACATTTCACATGCGCAGCATATTTCACGCGCAAAGCGCATTTCACTTGCCCGCAAGGGCAAATTTCGTTGCGGGAACCCCGTCTTGCGACGGGGTTCCCGCTGGTGCGCCTGACAGGGCTTGAACCTGCACGCCTCGCGGCACTGGATCCTAAATCCAGCGTGTCTGCCAATTCCACCACAGGCGCGTATCGTAAACGAGTATAGCAGATTGTTCCCGCTTTTTCAAGTGCGAAAAAGCGCCGTCCGGCAGAGAAGGGGAAAGCGCCGTCCGAATGCAAAAGGAAAAGCGCAGTCCGGCGGGAAAACGCCGTGAGAAAGGCTCGTCGGTTTTCGTCCCCGGGAATAAAAAACGCCCGTCTCAAAGCATGGAGACGAGCGTTCTTTTATACCGCAGGAATTCTTCCGTCAGATTGAAGTCCGCGGGGCGGGGCTTCGGCACGTCGATCACGATCTCGTCCGTGATCTCTCCGGGCTTTCCGCTCATGATATAGATCCTGTCCGAGAGCAGGATCGCCTCGTCGATATCGTGGGTGATGAACAGCGTCGAGAGCTCGATCTCCCGCATCACGCCGAGATACCATTTATGCATGGCGGATTTCGTCAGCGTGTCCAGCGCGGAAAAGGGCTCGTCGAGGAGCGCCACCCCCGAGGCGGAGAGATACGTGCGCAGGAGCGCCGCCCTCTGCCGCATTCCGCCCGAGAGCTGGGACGGATATTTCTTTTCATATCCGTCCAGCCCGAATTTATGAAATTCCGCGCCCGCGCGCTCCCGCGCCTCGCTTTTTTTCATCCCCCGGACGATCAGCGGCAGGGCCGCGTTGTCCAGAACGGTACGGTAGGGCAAAAGCAGATCCTTCTGCAGCATATAGCTGATCTTGCCGGGCCTGCCGGTCACGTCTTCTCCGTTCAGCAGCACCCTGCCCGCGTCAGGCTCATACAACCCGGAGATCACGTTGAACAGCGTCGTTTTGCCCGCGCCGCTCTGGCCTAAAAGACAGACCAGCTCGCCCCGGTCCAGCCGGATCGAGATATCCCGGATCACGGTCTTTTCGCCGAAGGACTTCGTTACGCCCTCGACGGTCAGGATGCGGTCAGCCGAGGTATTCATTGGTAAAACCGATCCCCTCGGGCAGCTCTTTCTCCAGAAGTCCGGTGCCGTTCAGCCAGCCGTAGAACGCGTTCCAGCGGGCGGGGTCGATATAGCCCCAGTACGGCGCGTCGGCGATATACTCTTCGGAAAGATATTCCTGACTCCGCATAACAAGCTCGTGGGCGTCCGCGAGAACGCCGTCCTGATCGCTGTCGATCAGGATCTGCGCCGCCTCGGCGGGATGCTCCGCCGCGTACTCGTACCCCTTCTTCACCGCCGCCATGAAGGCCTTGGTCAGCTCGGGGTTCGCTTTCATATAGTCGTCGTTGCCGATGATGACGGGGGTATAATAATCGAAGGTCGGGTCGAGATCCCTGAAATAGAACCAGTCGAAGTCGAAGCCCTGCACCTGCGCGTTGACGCAGCTCCAGCCGTAGAAGACCCAGACCGCATCGGTCTGATGCGCGGAAAGCGCGCCGGGCTCGTCGGTGATATTATTGGGGATCAGCGTCACTTCGTCCCAGTTCCCGCCGTCCTTCTCGACGAGGGTCTGCAGCATGGCTTTTTCAATGGGGATATCCCAGGTGGAATAGGTCTTGCCCGCAAGCCCCTTCGCGCTGTCGATACCGTCGCCCTTGCGGGAAATAATGCCGGACGTGTTGTGCTGCAGGATCGCCGCGATCGCGGTGACGGGCAGCGGCTCGGCGGCAGTGTACGCCGCGGCGAGGGTATCCTGCGCGTCGATGCCGAAGGGCGCCCAGCCGGAGGCGACGAGCTGCGTGGAAGAATCGCCGTCCACGAAAAGGATATCCACGTCAAGGCCCGCCTCGGCGAAATAGCCTTTCTCTTTCGCGACGTAAAGCCCGGTGTGGTTGGTGTTCTGCGTCCAGTCAAGGGCGAAATTGATCTTCGTCAGCTCCGTCGGCGCGGCGGTCGTCGCCTCGTCTGTCCCCGGCGCAGACGGTTTTTCTTTGCAGGCGGCGAGACAGAACAGCATCGCCGCGGCGAGAAGGAGACAAATGAGTTTTTTCATTTTTACAGACCTCTCTTTTTTGAAAAATCAGAATTTACAGACCCGAGACTCAAGACCCGAGACCCAAGATACAGACTTAAAGTCTGTGCGGCTTGGTGAAAACAGAAATATACTGCGGCTTTTTTATCGTTATTCTGCGCAGACTTCAACACCTCGGGCCTCGGGTCTCGGAACTCGGGTCTCGGGTCTCAAAGCCTGATTTATCACAGAGCAATACATCAGACTTTACGCTCCCACGGCGTCAATATCTTCCGCAGGGCCGTGACGGCCAGCATCAGCGCGAGAGAGACGAGCACGATCAGGATGATGACCGCGAACATCTTGTCAAAGGCGTAAGCCTTTTTGACCTTCGTCATATACACGCCGAGACCGTCGAAGCCGCCGAGCCATTCCGCAATGACCGCGCCGACCACGGCGTAGGACGCGGAAATTTTCAACCCCGAAAAAAATGAATTCAGCGAGGCGGGGAGCTTGATATACCGGAACACCTGCAGCTCCCCCGCGCCCATGCTGCGCAAAAGAGAGATCTCGTCCGGATCGACGCTCTTGTAGCCGTCCAGCAGCGCGACGGTGATCGGGAAAAACGTCGTCAGCACCACGAGCGCGATCTTCGGCTGCACGCCGTAGCCCATCCAGAGCACAAGCAGCGGCGCGATCGCGATGGTCGGGATCGTCTGCGAGATCACCAGCAGCGGATATCCCGCCCGGTACAGCGCGCGGAACCGGTCCATCAGCGAGGCGAATACGAACGAGAGCGCCACGCCGAGCGCAAGCCCCGCGAGCGATTCGGTCAGCGTCGCTTTCAGGTGGCGCAGCAGCACGGGGAATTCGCTCACGAACGCCCTGCCGACGGCGAGGGGCGAGGGAAGCATCGACGCGGGGATCGCCCCGAAGCCGCAGACCGCCGCCCATACGCCCACGAGCAGCGCGAGCGCAACGACCGGCGAGAGCTTATTCGTGATATTTCGATATTTTGCGGTCAATGGTCATGACCCCCTCTTCGGGCTTGTAGAACACCTTGATATAGGTCGTCACGCCGGGACAGCCCGCGCGGATCGCCACGTGCTGACACTCCTTGGCGATATCCATGAGCCTGTCGTAATCGTCGCCCTCGATCGTCGTCTCGAAAGGACCCACGTAATAATTGAGCCCCGTGGACGCGATATACGCGATGACCTCGTCCACGATGCGGCAGGTCTCGTCGTCGTCGAGCGTCGCGGGAAGGACCTGGATCGCTATACTTGCCTGCATGATAAAAACCTCCGGGTTTTTAATTGACAATGGATAATGGACAATGGAAAATTTCGGAAAAGCGCTTCGCACTTTTTTATTATAAATTCCGTAAGGGTACTTCCGGGCAACAAATTAACAATGATATTGCCCATAATCATTGAAAATCAATTATACTCACTTCTAATAATTGGGTGCGGGGTAAAGCCCTTCATGATCCATTATTCATTTTCCATTATTCATTGAAAAAGACGACCCCCGCGGATAATCCGCGGGGGTCGTCTTTTTTCCTACGCCGGCATTATCCGTATCAGGTTCGAGGGTTCCGCCCGAAGGCGATCTCAGCCGGAAAATCCAGCACCCCTTTCGATTGTCACGATCATATTATCACGGTTTTTTCTGTCTGTCAATACCGCAATCGTTTTTTCTGCCGGGCAATCGTCCCCGCTGTTGATTTTTTTTGCCGCCGGGCCTATAATAATAAAAAACGGTATCGGGATGTGATTAAAATATGAATATTGCATCAGAACGACGTTTTGTCCGTCTTCCGGCGCTGGTACTCTGCGCCGTCCTGCTGTTCGCGCTCCTCGCGCAGGCAGCGGCCGCCAAGCCCGAGGACGTGGAGGCGCTTCTCAACGCCGCGCCCCTTTCCCCCGTCTACTCGAACGACGCCGACGTGGACCGTATGGTCGCGCAGGTGCTCGAAGAGCAGACGACGCCGCAGATGACGACCGCGCAGAAGGTGAAAGCGCTCTACGATTACTGCATCGCGGCGTATACCTACGCCAAGCCCGACTATTACCATTCGTGGCTCTATTACGACGCGTACAAAAGCCGCACGGACGCTTGGACGGTCTGCTGCGCGGCGTATATCCTGCAATATCACGTCGGCGTATGCGACCACTACTCCGCGGCGTATACGCTGATGCTGCGGGCGATCGGGCTGGAGGCGTACCACGTGCGCGGTACGGTGGTCGGCGACGACCATATGTGGACGGTCGTGCGGCTGAACGGCTCGCTTTACTCCTTCGACCCGGAGGTCGACTACAAGAACAAGACAAAACGCGGCTCGCACGTATATCTGTTCTACGGTATGCCCGAGAGCGTTTCGCCGAAGTATTACGGCAACGGCAAGCGGCAGGCCTGCATCGACGATTACGGCGGCTTTGCCCGCACCGACGGCAACCGGACCGAGCCGACGCCGCAGGTCCCGCCGACGAGGATCACGGAAATCCGCGCAAGCGTCCCCGTCGTCTCCGTCGGCTGCGCTGCGCGGCTTCTCGTTTGGTGTACGGGCGGCGCGCCCGCGGACGGCGCTTACGAAATCACCGTTTTTGACGCGGCGGACGGTACGACGCTGCGGGGCGCGGCGGATTCTCCCCTGCTCTGGACGCCCGCCGCCGCGGGTACGCATCAATTAAAGATTACCGCGGTCGGCGCGGACGGCAGCAGCGACGAAAAAGAAATCGCCGTCGCCGTCTGCGAAAAGGACCGGCTGAACGGAAAGTGCGGCGCTTACGGCGCCGTCGCGGTCCCCGCCGGCTCGACGCCCGCAACGCTGCGGCAAAGCGTTTTCGCCGGGCAGGACGTGATCTTCTCGGACGCGGACGGCGGAGAGCCCTCTCCCGACGCGCCGGCCGATCGGCTCAATGTGCGCCTGCGGGCAGAGAACGGCGCGGTCACGGACGCCGCTTTCCTCGTTCTGCGCGGCGACGCGGACGGCAGCGGCAAGGTCAACGCCGCCGACGCGCGCCGTACGGTCCGCACAGCGGCAAGGCTGGACGAGCTCGACGGTCCGCGCCTCAAAGCGGCGGCCGATATGAACGGCGACGGCAGAATCTCCGCGTCAGACGCGCGCGAAATCCTGCGAGCCGCAGCAAGAATCGTTTCAGCGGATTATCTGCGGCTCGCCTGATGCGCATTGTAAACAAACTGTGAACATTTAGAACATATGTTTGATTTTTACGCGCAATATGATATGATGAAAATAACATCAGCATCCGACCGCTACGACCAAGGAGGCAGCTTATGAAAGAGATTAACAACACCCAGCGGCGCGTATACGACTATCTCGTGAAAGCCCTGTCGGAGGACGGCGTGCCGCCCTCGATCCGCGAGATCGGCGCGGCGGTCGGGCTGAAATCCACTTCGTCCGTGCAGTCGAACCTCATCGCGCTGGAAGACGCCGGTTATATCGAGCGCAACCCGATGCACAAGCGGCATATCCGTCTCAGAAACCGTCCCGCTGCGGCGCCGACCGTTCCGCTGGTCGGCACGGTCACGGCGGGTACGCCGATCACCGCGGTAGAGATGATCGAGGATTATATCCCGCTTTACGGCGGCGGGGCGGACGATGCGGACAACATGTTCGCGCTGCGGATCCGGGGCGAAAGCATGATCGACGCAGGGATCCTGAACGGCGATATCGTGATCGTCGAAAAAACGCAGTACGCCGAAAACGGAGAGATCGTCGTGGCAATGATCGACGACGAGGCGACGGTCAAGCGCTTTTACAAAGAGAACGGGCATTACCGCCTGCAGCCGGAAAACGACGCGTTTGAACCGATTATCGTGCCCGAAGTATCGATCGTCGGCAGGGTCGTTTCGCTGATACGCAGCTATAAATAATCCGTTTTCTTATCAATAATCACAAATATTACATTATTTCTTTATAACATTTCACAAAAACATTGACACGTAATGTTTTTTGGAATATAATCTATTCTGTATGGAAGGCAGAATATGCTTTCCCGAAAATAACAAGGATTAAAAAGTGAGGGAATTTTATGAAGTGCAGCAATTGCGGAAACATTATTTCCGACAACGCGGAATTTTGCCCGGTCTGCGGCGAACGCACCTCCCCCGTGCCCTATGATAACGGCGGAGCGACCTTCCGGCAGAGAAACGCCAACGGAGCGCCGCCGCGCACCTATCAGCAGGAGGAGCCCGTCTACAACGACGATTACGCCGAGCAGGACGGTTACGCGGAAGAGGAAGAATACGAAGAAGAGGAGCCGAGAAGCAGCCGCGCAATGGTCGGCGTGCTGATCGCCATGGGCGTTATCATCGTGATTCTCGTGATCGTTCTGGTCGGCATTCTTTTCTCCAATAAAAACAACAAACCGGGCGCGCCGGCGAACAATGCGGCGACCACCACCGAAGCGCAGGAGACCGAAAACCAGTCCACCCTGCCCGGTCAGACCACGAAGCCCTCTGCGACCACCGGCGCCGTAACGACGGTTCCCGGCGCGACGGTCGTCACCACGACCAGGAAGGGCGACGAAAACGAAACCACCGCCCCCGCAACCTCTGCGACGCCGACGACCTCGCCCACCGAGGGCCTGACGCCCGGCAACTACGTCGTAAACACCTCGGGCGACAACCTGAACATCCGCAAGGGACAGGGCACGAGCTACGACAAAATCGGCAGCATTCCCAACGGCACCGCGATTACCGCTTATACCAACGGCGGAGCGTGGGCGTACGTCACCTATAACGGCGTATCCGGCTGGGTATCGACCCAGTATCTGAAAGCCGTTACCGGCTGATTTTCGACCGATTCGACACGCAAAGGCGGCGGCGCCGTGCGGCGCCGCCGCGGTTTTTATCCGAAAATGCACCGTCGGCAGACGCGCCCGGGCAAAACCGCGCCCGGGCGGCGCACGCCGCCCGGAGGTGAACGAACATGGCAACCGAACGCAGGAAACAATTCTTCAAAGGCCTGAAAGACGGGTTCCCGATCTTTCTGGGCTATTTTGCCGTTTCGCTGACGCTGGGGATCCACCTGCACGAATACGGCCTGACGCCCCTGCAGGGGACGCTCGCAAGCCTGACGAACCACACCTCCGCCGGCGAGCTGATCGGCTTTCAGACCATTGCGTCGGATTCCGGCTACTGGGTGCTGATCCTCGCCGAAATCGTCGCCAACGCCCGTTATCTGCTGATGAGCTTCGCGCTGAGCCAGAAAATCGACCCGAAAACGCCTCTGTGGCAGCGGCTGCTGATGGGACACGGCGTCACCGACGAAATTTTCAGCATTTCGGTCTCCGTCCCCGGGAAGCTCGATCCCTTTTATACCTACGGCGCGATCACGGCGGCGCTTCCCGGATGGACAGGCGGCACACTCGTCGGCGCGATCCTCGGCAACGTGCTGCCCGTGCGCTTTGTCAGCGCGCTGAGCGTTGGGCTTTACGGCATGTTTATCGCCGCGTTTATCCCGCCCGCAAAAAAAGACCGGGTCATGGCGGGGCTGATTGCCGTCTGCTTTGCTTTGAGCTGGGTTTTCAACAAGCTGCCGATTTTCGACGGGCTCGACGGCGGCCTGAAAATTATCATTCTCACGGTCGTGATTGCGTCCGCCGCCGCGATCCTGTTTCCCCGGAAGGAGGCGAGCGACGGTGAAGCATAACGTATGGGTCTATATTTTCATCTGTATGGCTCTGGTCACATACCTGATCCGCATCCTGCCGCTGACGCTGATCCGCCGCGAAATCAGGAACCGGTTTATCCGCTCGTTCCTTTATTACGTGCCTTACGTCACGCTTGCGGTCATGACCTTCCCTGCGATCCTCGACGCAACGCAGAGCCCGGTTTCCGCCGTGCTTGCGCTGATTGCCGCGATTGCCGCGGCGTTCTTCGGCGGAAGCCTGTTTACCGTTGCGCTCACGGGTTGCCTGACCGTTTTCGTCACGGAGCTCGTGACCGATTTTTTGATTGGATAACGCTTTTCGTTGGCCGGATTAACCGATATGCACAAAACATATGAATAAAAAACGGAAAATTCCTCTGTTTTATGCTTTTACATTTTACGGAAAGTGTGTTATTCTATAGGGTGTGGTGGAATATTCCGACCGAATTCGGTCAATAATTCCGTCGCGGCAGCCGATTGTTACGTCAATCGGACCGATTGTTACATCATCCGCCCTTTTGCCGCCGGAGCGGATAGAATGGATTTTAACCGTGCGGCAAATCCGCGGGAAGGGAGGACGGAAGCGATGTCGGAAAACCACAGGCTGACGAGAGCCGCGATCGGCAAAATTATTGACGGCGCGTTTCGCTCAATCGAAAAGGACCCCGAAGAAAACATCGTCAAACTCATCGACCGCGCCTCCGTATTCCTGAAAGCGATTTTCCCGCCCGAGAACATCGACCGGATCAAGGCGGGAATGCGCGATCCCGAAAACGTTTACCGGCAGATGGCGTTCAATCTCGTGCGGGACGTTGACAGAAACATCCTGCGCACGAGTCTGCTTGCGCTGGGCGTGGACGGGGCGATGTACGGCACGAAAACCGTCCGCGAAAACCGCGACAAATACGACTGCAATATTCCGTGGCTGATCCTGATGGACCCCACGAGCGCGTGCAACCTGCACTGCAAGGGCTGTTGGTCCGCTGAATACGGACACCGGCAGAATCTGAGCTTTGACGAAATGCAAAGCATCGTCGAGCAGGGTAAAGCGCTCGGCACGCATCTTTATATGATGACCGGCGGCGAGCCGCTGATCCGCAAAGACGATATCGTCCGCCTGTGCGAGAAAAACCCGGACTGCGCCTTCGCCGCGTTCACGAACGGAACGCTCGTGGACGAGAAGCTCTGCGCGGATATCCGCCGCGTGGGGAACTTCATTCTGATCCTCAGCATCGAGGGTACCGAAGAAAGCAACGACGCGCGCCGCGGCAGGGGAACGTATGCGAAAACGGTCGCCGCGATGGATCTTTTGCGGGAGAACCGCTGCCTGTTCGGCATCTCCGTTTGTTACACCCGCGAAAACGACGAATTCGTCACGAGCGACGGGTTTCTCGACAGCATGGTCGCTCACGGCGCGAAATTCGGCATGTATTTCAACTTTATGCCCGTCGGTCACGGCGCAGACCCCTCGCTGATCCCAACCCCCGCGCAGCGGAAGTATATGTACGAGTGGATCCGGCGGGTCCGCAACGGCAAAACCGGCAAACCGATGTTCCTCTTCGACTTCCAGAACGACGGGGAGTTCGTCGGCGGCTGCATCGCCGGCGGCAGACGGTATTTCCATATCAATTCCGCAGGCGACATGGAGCCCTGCGTCTTCATTCACTATTCCGATTCGAACATTCGCGAAAAGACGATCCTCGAAGCGCTGCGCAGCCCGCTGTTTATGGCGTACCGGCGCGGACAGCCCTTCAACGATAACCACCTTCGTCCCTGCCCGATGCTGGAAAATCCGCAGATCCTGCGAAAAATCGTCAAGACCACCGGAGCGAAATCGACAGACTTGCTGATCGAGGAGAACGTGGACGAGCTTTGCGGAAAATGCGACGCGTTCGCGCTCGAATGGGCCCCCGCCGCGCAGGAGCTGTGGGATACGACGCCGCACAGGAAATCGCACACCCAGTATTACAGAGACAGACACCCGGAATACGACCCCACGGAGTTCACGAAAGACTCCGGCGACGCGTGAACGCTCCGGCGCGCGGAAAACCAACCTCGCTCTTCAGTGAACCTTCATTGATGATATAAGGGAAAGCCCCCCGGCACAAGCCGAGGGGCTTTTTCTGCGCTCCCCCGCCCGAAGACTGCGGGGGAAGACAAATTCGGGTTTGTCGGGCTGACGCCCGAAGAGATCTTTCTTTCGCAAAAAACGGTTTTCTGCCGGAAAACGAACATCCGCCGTTCCCCGAGGGGAACGGCGGAGTTTTTTCGGTTCGGTGTTTCCACCGCAGCCAATCAGATCTTAAACAGGTTCTTGAACCATGCGATCAGCTTCTTGAACCAGTCGATGATCTTCTGGAACATCGGGATGAAGCCGTGCGATACGACGCCTTCTTCGTCAACAACAGGAGTCGTCTTCTCGAAGAGCTTATGCATCATCGTCGCGAAGGACTGGATGTAGGTGTCTTCGGAGCCGTCGATCATGCCGATCATGAACTTCCAGTTGTCGTTCGTCTCGTCGAGTCTCTCAAGCGTTGCCGCCGAGGCGACGTCCCAACCGAAGAACACGTAGTACGCAAGACCCAGCATCATCGAGATGCCCTGCGGCTTCGCAAGATACTCGACGAACGTGTCGTAGGTCGCAAGCACGTACTCCTGCGTCTCCGCGTCGGGGATGTTCTCGCGAATCATCTTTCTGACGGTCTCCTGGTTCTCGGGCAGCGTCAGCCACTTGAGCGCCAGGCGCAGGACCACGGTGATCATATCCGCCTTGCCTGCCATCTGGGCTTCTTCGTCCTCGACGTATTCCATCGTGAACGCCCATTCGCCGTTCTTGGACTTGTAGCGGATCACGTTGCCGAGCGTCAGCTCTGCTACGGCGTCAAGCATCGGGTCGGTGATTTCGTCCGCATAGTCGGGCAGGAGCTTGTTGATCAGCAGCCTGATCACGTATTCCATATCCATGGTGCTCAGGTCGAAGTGCATCACCTCGTAGAGGTCGACCTTGACGAGCGGCTCGATGGCGTGCAGGATCACGTAGACCGGATGGAGCACGTTCTTGAACGCGGTGTCAAGACCCATGGAGTTGACGAAGTAGATCAGCGCGGGCAGTCTGTCGAGCAGGTGGTTCAGCGGATCTTCGGTGATGTAATCCACGAAGTCGAGCAACGGGTTCAGAATGTCTCTGATCATGTTGTCGGGATCCGCTTCGATATCCGCCTTGTACTGTTCGAGCGTCTTGATGTTCTCGTTCTTGTAGTCGAACGCTTCGAGCAGCGGGATGATCGCCTTGTTGTAGCCCTGACCGCCGGGCAGGATGATGAGGTTGGACTTGTCGACGTCGTTGAAGAACGCGAGGTCCTCGTCAAGCAGCAGCCAGCGGAGCACCGGGTAGAGCGGGCTCACGAACTCGATGATCGCGTCGATGAAGCCGTCTCTGTCGCCGCTCTCGAACTCGAAGTCGAAGCCTTCCTGCGCGTACTTGTTGTACTCGTTCAGGTCGACGCCGAGAGAAGTCTTGATCAGCGCCTTGATGTGGCCGTCCGGATCGATCTCATCGATCTTGCCGATATACTCGAGCACCTTCGATGCGATCTTCTCCATGTTGCCGGTGGTGTACGCGTAATCCTGGAGCAGGTACTCAAGGGTTGTGGACAGGTCGCTCAGATCAATGCCGTTGATCTGGATTCCGAGCAGACGCATCGTGTTGTCGACGACCTTGTTCAGGTTGGTGGCAACGTAGTTCGCCTTCTCCTTCGTCCAGAACTGATCGTAGCCCTGACCGAAGATGATCGATCTCTTCATCGGAGAAACGGGCATCTCGATGTTCGGGTTGATCTTGGTATACTTCTTGATCGTGAACAGCCACTTGTAGATCTCGTAGTCGATATCCTCTTCCTTGAGATTCAGTACGTTGCGGACCGCCGTGTAAACGTTCGTGCCGTTGTCGCCGAAGAGCTTGACGAGCGCCGCGCCGTTGTCGTCGTTGCGGATGATGTTGACCGCGCCGGCGACCAGGATCGCAAGAACGTCGATGTATGCCAGCGGGCTGTTGTCCACGCCGAGCGTATCGTTCACATAGCTCATCTTGTACGCCGTGCTGCCGTTCGCGGAATCGATTCTCTCGACTTCGCCGATCGCGAAGGTCTTGAAGAGGTTGACGCCCTTGTAGGTGACGCAGTCGTTGATTTCAAGGCCGGTCAGCGCTTCGGCGATCCGGATGATCGCTTCCATGCTGAAGTCCTCAACATTGATCACGCCCGCAAGCTTGTCGTTATCCTTCAGCAGCTCGTCGACGATCTTCTGGACCGTCGCGTATTCGGGCTTGTCGAGCAGCGTGGTCACGTCCTCAAGCAGGCCGGTCACGGGAACGAGAAGGTTCCGGACCGAGACGGACAGACCGTTGGCGTTGATGAAGTAGAGCAGGTTCGGGAGCTTCGCGATCAGCGCAGCGACGGTATTGTCCGCGCCGGCGACCGCGTCGATCTCATCGAGGACCTTCTCAAGCGTGTATCTGAGATAACCGATGCCGTCGGGCTCTTCGAGATCGCCGAGATCGCTCGTGTCGATGTTCAGCGCCTCGAGGATCGGGACGATCGAGGTCTTGAAGCCCTCCGCGCCTTCGATGCGGATCGCGTCGTAGGCGATCGTGCCGTCGGTCAGCTCATAGCCGTCCTTCGTGTAGAGGAGTTTGATATCCTTGCCGGCAAGCAGCCAGTCAAGCAGGAAGTCAACGGGCGATACGATATTGATCAGCTCGTCGATGAATTCCGCCTTGGTCATGCTGCCGGTGTTCTCTTCGTTGACGTATTTATCCCATGTGTTGAGATCCACGTCAAGCGCGATCGAGACGACCGCCTGGATCGCTTCGTCCAGACTGCCGACGAAGCCGCCGATGGCGCCGCCGAGCTTATTGATCGTATCCCAGGTGTAGAGGTTGACGCCGCTCCACTTATCCTTGATGAAAGCGTCGAGCGTGTCGTACTCGGTCGCGTTCTTCATCACCGTGTCGGCGATGCTGTAGAACTGATCCTGGATATACTGTGCGGTTTCAAGGTTCCAGTTGTTGTTATACTCAAGGTAGCCCATCGTGGACTTCTCGTAGCTGACCGGCACCTTGTCGCCGACATTCGGGAAGCTCTCCGCGTTGACGTTCTCACGGTCGAAGTAGAACCAGTCGTAATCCACGTAAGCGTTCTCGTCGATGGTGGTGACCATCAGATCGAGGATCGCTTCAAACTTGGCGACTGCGTTCTCGTCGTCTTTGAAGATCAGGTTCGCAAGGGTTTCCTTGTTGCCCTCATACTTGAAGACGTCGACCGCGGAGCACAGGAGGATGGTGAACAGCGCCATGCTGTCCATATCGTCGTTGTACTCCATCGTGTAGTACGTTCTGTCATTGACGGTGGAGGTCTTCTTCACGAGCTTGCCGATCGCGAAGGTGTCGAGGAAGTTCTCGCCGTCCTTCGTCAGCGCGTCGTAAATCGTCAGGCCCATGCCCTTATCCGCCAGAACCTTCTCAACGATCGCGAACACGTCTTTCAGCTTGAAGCTGTCAAGGCTCGTGATGCCGTAGTCGCCGAGATTCAGCAGCTCGACAAGGTCGACGCTGATCTCCTTGTCAGCAATGGCGTTGACTTTGTCAAGCAGCGCCTGGACAGGCGTCAGCAGATTGTTGATGCTGACCGCAAGGCCGTTGGAGTTGATGAAGTAGAAGATCTGCGGGATCATATCCGCGATCGTGCCGACGGGATCATCGGCGTTCAGGACCGTCTCGAACTTGTCGATCAGGGCGTTCAGCGTAAGCTCGAGCGCATCAAGACCGGACATGTTGTCGATGCGGGCGTCGCCGACGTCGCAGTTCAGAACCTCAAGGATGGGCAGGATGCTTTCTTCGAAGCCGTTGAAGCCCTGAAGATCGATCGCTGCATTGTTATCCGCCAGATAGAAGACCTTGATGTTCTCGCCCATCAGCAGCCAGTCGAGGATACGGCCGACGGGTCTGACCATCGCCATGATCTTGCTCTTGAACTGAGCGGGCGTATACTTCGTGTTGTCTTCGTCGGAGATCTCCGTTTCGGGATCCTCGATCTCCATGTACTTGTCGATGGCGAGTCTCCACGCTCTCCAATCGGATTCGGGTACGTCAAGCACCGCGCCGATCAGGTCGAGAAGCGTATCGTTGTCAAGGTTCTTCAGCAGATTGCCGATGAAGCCGCCGATCTTGTACTCGAGTCTCTTGTCGAGCGGATTGTTGTCGTTCCACAGGCCGTTCAGAAGCGCCTTGGCAGTCTCGTAATCATCGTTCGCCGGGTCATCGTCGGAAGCAACGATCTTTCTGACGACCATATCGATGATATCCTTGACGCTGTCGCGTACGCGCGTCGCGGTGGCTGCATTCCAAAGGTTGGTCTGACCTTCGTCGTCGTAGGACAGATAACTCTTGAGAATGTAATCCATCGTGGTGGCGTATTCGGAGAGATCCGCCTCGCCGGAGGTGAGCTTCGCGTAGAACGCCGACGCATCCTCTTCGGACATGTCCTTGAGCGATTCGTTGAAGTAGAACCAATCGTACTCGTCGTAGGTGACCTCGATGAACATCCGCAGCAGGTCGCGGACCGCCGCGATCTGCTCGGCGCCTGCCTCGGGATCGTTCTTGTTGATCAGCTTGCCGAGCGCAAGATCGTTCGGATACTCGCCTTCGACCTTATAGTTCAGCACGTCGAAGACCGTGTAGACGAGGATGGTCAGAAGGTCTGCCTTGCTCTCTGCGGTGGCGTCGGTAAACTTCGCGTAGTAACGGTCGAGGCCGTTCGCGGAAGCCTTCTTGCTGATGTCGCCGTAGTAGAAGTTTTCAAGGTAGTTATAGCCGGTCGCGACACTGTAGTCGATGCCGTCGATCGTTCCCTCAACGGTCATGGTGACCGCGTCGTAAATGTTGATGCCGAGCGTTTCCTTCACGATGCCGAGAACGGTTTCAAGGTCGATATCGCCGATCGTGAAGTCTTCGGGAAGCTGAATCTTGCTGTCTGCCGGGATCGCGCCGAGGATCAGCGCGTCGGCGACCGCGATCAGCTTGTCGTAACCCTCGATGGAATCGTCCTCAAGAATCGCGATGATATCCGCATTCTCGGGTTTATCCGCATCGATGATCACGGAGCCGAGCTCGGTGATCAGCGGAGCGATCGGAGCGACGAGGTTCACGACGCTCGTGGTCAGACCGTTCGCGTTGATGAAGTAGAGCAGGTTGGGCAGCAGGTCGAGCACGCCGTTGACGGGATCGTCGGACTTGACGATGGACTCGACCTTATTCAGAAGGGCGGTGATGGTGTAAGCCAGAACGCTGACGCCGGTATCGCCTTCCTGAAGCGGAGCGGGCTCGCAGCCGAACGCTTCGAGGATCGGCACCAGGCAGCGGGCATAGCCCTGACCGCCGGCGAGGATGATCTGATCCTGCGCAACGGTGCCCTGCGCGTCGCCCGAGGTGGAAACGCCGCCCTGCTGGTTGGTCTTCGAATAGAAGAATCTGTAATCCTTGCCGGTAAGGAGCCAGCTCAGGATCTCGTCGAGCGGAGTCAGCAGGTTGGTGAGAGCCGTGGAGAATTCTTCATTGGTCGCGTAAGGCTCATCGCTCTGCCATTCGGCTTTCGCCTTCCATTCCTTGACGGGCTCGCCGGTCTCTTCGTCGAGAACGGGAACTTCGGTCTCTTCGCCGGTCTCTTCGTCGACGACGGTCTTCGTCTTGTCGACTTCTTCAAGGTAGGTGTCCTTCCAGGTGTCGAGGTCGATGTTCAGGAACACGTTGAGGATATCCTGGAACTCGAGGACCTCCGCCGGGATGAAGTTGTAAATCATTTCGGCAAGACCGCCGATGGTCTTGGGCGAGAAGGCGTTGCCGACCTTCTCATTCCAGAAGCCCTGGATGAACGCGCTTGCCGAGGCGGCAGGCGTATCCGACTTCTTCGTCAGCATCTGGACTGCCATATCGGCGAGCGCCGGGATGCTGTCGATGAGCTTGTGCGCCAGCTCGCTGGTCCAGAGGTTGACGTCGTCCGGAAGCTGCTGGATCGCAAACAGGTCTGTGTTCGTATCGATGCCCTTGCCGTATCTCAGATAGTATACGGTGCGGCCGGGCAGGACGATCTCGCCTTCGCCGTCCTTATGGCTGCCGTTGATGTAGAACCAGTTGGGCTCTCTCAGATATGCGGCAGCGGAACCGGCGTCACGCAGGAACGCCTTGACCTTGTCGATCAGGTCGATATACTCGGTGATCTTCGCCAGCGTCTCTTCGTTGTCGATGAACGCGCCGAGCAGGTCTGCGATCGCGCCGATATTCGTGCCCTCAAACGCGAGGTCGAGCACCATCGAAACGGCGATCGTCAGGATGTTCGCGGCGTCCGCGCGGTTGTAGACCGTCGCGCCGGTATCAGAGAAGACCACACGCTGCGTGTATACGGTCGATCTGCTCGCCTGCGTCGAATGCTCGAGCGACAGGATGTTCTCGATGCCGTACTTCAGCGGGGAAACGTCGAGACGGTTGCTGCTGCCTTTCGTCTCCAGCGCCTTGTTCACGGCTTGCCCGGCGACGTCGAAGAGCGAGGAATGCGTGCCTTCGCTGTCGGAGGATCTTGACAGGTAGAGATACCGAAGCTGGATATTATAAGTGTTTGCGGGCGTTAAGAGCGCCGCGCCCTTCGGGATCTGGATGTCGATGTTCTCGGGATCGGTCAGCACCTTGTCGAGCAGGTCGCCGACGATCTGGCCGAGGATGTTGTTGAGGTTGATGCCCAGAAGCGGACGGAGCGTGTCGACCGTGGTCAGGATCGGCTTGAGCAGCTCGCGCAGGATCACGGAGAGGCCGTTGCTCTCCAGGAACTGCAGCAGATAGGGCGCCAGCTTCGTGAGCGTATTGCTGATGATGTTCGAGCCGGTCGTCGAATCTCCGTAGAGCGCTTCGATCTGGTCGAACGCGGTGCCCATCAGGTAGGTCAGCTTCGCGTCATAGCTGCCGAGCGCGTTGAATTCCGCCTGCCTCTTGATCTTGTCGTTCGAGATGCCGAGCGCCTCGAACAGCGGGATGACGGCGGTATTGTAGCCGTTGTTGCCGAGGATGGTAAGAACGCCGTTCGGGTTCGCTGCAGTCGGGAACAGGGCGCCGTTCGCGCCGGACAGGAAGATATCCGCGACCGGGCTCAGCGGCTGCAGGATGCAGCCCATCATATGCTCGAACGCCTGGCGGTTCTGCGTACGCTGCGCCGGCGTCAGGGCGACATTGTCGAGCACCTTGACGAACTCGTAGGTCGAGCCGCCGCTCGTGTAGGTCCACTTGATATCCTTCTCGGGCTCGCCGGTTTCTTCGTTGACGACGACCTCGCCGGTGGCGCTGTCGATCTTATCGACGATCGTCGGGACAAGGCCCGGGAAGTTGTTGACGTAGCCGGCCTGGCCGGGCTGCAGATGCCGCTCCTCCGCCGGGGTATCGTCTTCGTCATACAGGTAGCCGAAGGTATCCGCCCAGGCGTGGATGTTGAATCCGCTTGAGGTGAAGCGGCTCAGAATGTAGTTGAGCTGGTAGTTGTCGAGCGAATCGCCGATCTTCGCCATGAACTTGATGAAGTTCGTGATGTTGCCCTCGTGGAAGCCCTTGCCGATCAGCGCGTCGAGCATATCGGCGAAGGAGGCGTAGCCGTCTTCCTCAAGTTTATCCTTGAGCAGCGCGGTGATGATCTCGTTCGCGCCGTCGACCAGCGACTCCGCCTTCTCATAGGTCCAGTCGTTGCCGTACTTCAGGTAGACGTAGGAGGAACCGTTCTGATTGCGCAGCTCGGAGAATGTCGCGTCCGCGGTCGTCCACTGGGTGAACGCCGCGTCGGCGTAGGTGACAGGGTTGAACAGCTCGATGATGGCCGCGCCGAACGCGGAGGGATCGTTGCCGATCGCCGAAAGCAGCGTGTTGATGATCGAGTCGTCTTCCTCTTCGCCGTCGCTGACGAGCAGACCCTTCAGCGTCTGCTGGAACGTCGGGTCCGCCATCGCGGTGCCGACGTATTTGAGCAGCCACCACAGAACGTCCGCCTTGTCGGCGTTGACAAAATAGTGGCGATAAGCGCCGACGCCGTCGTAGTTCGTCGTACGCGCCGAGCTGTTGACCACGCGGTCGCCGAGCTGGGCGAGCTGGTTCTGGTTGATCGAGAGCGCCTGATCCCAGATCGCCAGCAGCGGCGCGATCTTATCGTTGTCCGCCTTGGCGAGGATGCCCTTGATGATGCTGTTGATATCGCTCGTATTGCTGATATCGAGCAGCTCGCCGATCTTGACCTTGTCGCCGATGTCGATCGAGGTCCTGATCGTGGGCAGCGCGCCGTTGATCCTGTCGATAAACATTCCGACGATGCTGGCGAGCTCGATCCAGGAGACGAACGCCTGCGCGTCGTCAAGGTCCTCGATATTGATATTGACGGTCAGGTTCAGCGTCGCGTCGCCCAGAAGTCTGTCGATCGCGCTGCCGCGGACGAGATCCACCAGGTTCGGCAGAATGCTCAGGACCTTATCGACCGGCGAATGCGTGACCTGGTCGATCAGCCGTTTCAGCGGGTTGAAGATCGCGTTCACATATTCCACAGCCGAAGCGTCGGTCCCGGGGATCGGGAGCGACATCGGGCTGTAGGAATAGGTGTCGACGCCCAGCGCCTCGAACAGCGGCGCGACGATATCGCGGATACCGTAGATGATCGGCCCGTTCTCGCCGTGCGTCGCGGTGATCCCGATGGTCGCGCCCGCGCGGCCCGCAACGTAGAACCGGCAGTGTACGTTGCCGGTGTCGGTGCCGGCGATGGTGGCGTAGACCTTGACGTGAACGCCGTTGTCGCCGATATCCTGCGCATAGCCCGCGTGCTGCAGATAAGTCGAGTAGTTGCTCTTGCCGCCGAGGACGATCTGCGCAACGGGCAGGATCGAATTGATGATCGCGGTCAGAGCGTTCTTAAATTTCGTTTCGCTGCCGTCGATGCCCCAGACGAAGTCGAGCTCGGGATCGCCGGCGCCGGTCGCGTAACCGCTGCCGTTGACGTTGGTATACAGATAGGGGTTATAGGCGATGGGGTCTTTATTGATGCCCCTGAGGTCCATCGCCTGCCAGTCGCCGTTGAAATCGCCCAGATAGGTCGAATTCTTGTTGCTGTCGGGCGGGTTCCAGTTCGCCGCGGCCGCCAGCTTATCGGCGATCGTGCCGAAGCCCTGGTTCCGGACGAACGGAGCGAGCTTCTCGGGATAGATGTTCAGACCGGCGTTCGCCAGCAGGTCCTTGAACTTCGCGGTGCTCTTGGGACCGTTGAAGAACAGGCCCATATAACCGTACGCGCCGTCGACGCCCGCGCCGAAGGAGCCGCCAATCGAGCCCTTGATATTAAAGCT
>JAFRTA010000260.1 GCA_017427315.1 Clostridia bacterium | reverse complement strand
CGACATATTCCTTCGCCGGATCGATCTTGCCTGCGATACGCAGCGCAAGACGCGCATCCTTCGCATTGACCTTACCGCTGCCGTCGACGTCGCTGAGCTTCAGCGCGTTTGCGTCTGTGATTTCTTCGATTTTCGCAGCGTGTCTGAGAATGATGCGCGCATCCTTCGCCTGAACCTTACCGTTATTATCGGCGTCGCCGAGCAGCGCCGCGGCGGCGGAAACGATAAGCAGAACGGACAGCATCAGCGCCGTCACGGTAAATCCTGCAATTCTTTTCATGGAATACTCCTTCTTTCTTTTCAAAACCGCGACTTACCCCGCCGTCGACCGAACGACGACGGGGACGCGCGGCGGCGCGGCGGTCAGAATCTGTTGAGAATAAAATCCAAACCGTAGGTAATGATGAATTCGTTGGACGTCTTCGCCGTGAATCCGTCGGGGATCGACGTGTAGCCGCTCGAATCCTCGACGTACTCGGAAACGGTGAAATCGGTCGCCTTATCTTTGATCGTCTTGGCGGAAATCTTTGTAAGCTCGCCGTCGGCGAAGAAGTAGAACTTCGACCCGTTTCTTTCGGCAACCGTCATCGGGAGATCCCTGACGATCTCGGTCTTCGTCGTGCAGTCATCAAACACGCCGAATTCCGGAACGGCGACGCTCTTTACGAAATCACGCACGCTCTCTGCGGTAACGCCGAGGATCTTGCGCGAGAACTCCGCGCCGAATTCGGTGAATTCCTTGTTCCCTTCGTTGAGCACGTAGATGCTGCCCGCTCTGTCCACGATCACGGAGAACCCCTTCAGAAGATCGTCGGACTTGACGTAGCAGGTCGTGCCGTCGGAGGCGACGGTATAGGAGACGCCCTCGGTGGACTTCATCTTCACGACGAACTCTTCGCAGATAGGCATGGTCAGCTCCAGCGGATTCGCGGTCGTGGTGGGAGCCGCGGTCGTGGTCGTCACGGTGGTGGAAACGCTTGACGGATCCGTCTCGGTGACCGTGGTAGGCGCGGCGGTCGTCGTCGGGACGGGCTTATTGATCGTCTGCTCGATGACCTCGGGCACCGTGTTCAGCTTCGCGCCGACGCGCAGCGTCCAGCGGGCGTCCGCGGCGTTCACTTTGCCGTTTTCGTCAATATCGCCGAAAATCGTGCCGGCAGGCAGGTAACGGGGCTGTTTCACCCATTCGATATGCGCGGCAAGACGGAGAATGAATCTCGCGTCGGCGGAATTGAGCACCATATCGTGATTCATATCCGCGGCGGCGCTGTAATAATCTCCGCCGTGCGGGGAGGTCGTGGGCGAGGAGCTGACCGGGGTATACTGGGAATCGTTCTCCCCGACCATCGTTTCGGCCTCGGTAACGCCTTCGTCCGCAAGAGGCGTCGTATCCGCCGCAACGCCGAACAGTACGGCGCAGGAGGTGAGTACGATCGCGGCGGCCAGCACCGCGGCAAGACCTTTGAACGAGAACTTTTTCATAAAGCGTTTCATCCTTTCAATAACGATCGTCGTTATATATTTCATTATACACGCAGTGGGAACAATAATCAAGTCAATTTCCTGTGCAAAAAATGTAAACGATTTTTTAAGACAACACCGCACAAATACAGATGCGCGTCTGTCGGCGCGGGATCACTTCTTTTTCTTCGGTTCTTTCTTTTCTTTTTTCTGTTTCTTCGCGCCTTTGGAAGCCTTTTTGGCGCGCTTCGCCTGCATTTTCGCGGTTTTCCTGTCGAATTTCGCGTATTTTCTGTTCTCTTTCTTTTCTTTCTTTGCCGCCTTCTTCGCCGCCTTCTTATCCGTCTTTGCTTCGACCTTTGAGAAGAACGCGGCGGTCTTCACGGCCTTTTTCTCGCGTTTCGGCGCTTTTTTCGCCTCTTTCCGGGCTTCCTTCCGGGCTTCCTTCGCCGCCTTTTTCGCCGCCTTGACCGTCTTGCGCGAAAGCCCCGTCACCGCCTCGTTCACGGGGGTGAGCGTCACGCTCGCGCCTTCGGCCGGCGACAGATCGAAGCAGGCGTCCGCCGTCGTCTTCACGTCGTCTCCGCTTGTAACGATACAGCCGCCGTAGTATTTGTTCGTAAACGGATTGCGCACGGTCAACGGCGCGCCTTTTTCGCTCGTGATGCGCACGTACCGAACGATGCCGCCGCTGATCTGCGCGTCAACCAGAAACGCGTTATCGGCGCGAAGACCGCGGAACGTGCAGTCAAGGCCGTTCGGCCAGTTGGGGAACACGCTCAAAACGCCGTCGTCGCTGCGCAGCATCATCTCGTTGAGCATCGACGGGGCAAGACCGATATTCTGCTGCGCCCCGTCGGACAACCGATACAGTCCGTTGGGCAGCCCCGCGCGGGATTTATACTTTCTGTAATGTCCGAGCACTTCATCGGCGCGTACGCCGGCGCGCACCGCCGCCGTATACGCGGCCGCGGAATCCCTGCCGGTATACCAGACGTTCGCCTTATCCGCGGTCTTGCGCGAGGTTTTCGCGTTTTTCCGGTCGAAGCTCACCTGACCGAACGGGAAAATGGGCTGCAGCGCGACGGCGCTCTTCTTCGCTTTCTTGAGGCCCTTCTGCGCGGGAGCGAATCTGCCGCCCCTGCGCGGATACGGACTGATCGCAGAAAGCATGCTCTCATACTGCGCGGCGTCAATCTGCGCGTCCGGAAGCACGGAGGCAATCGTCAGCATCGCGGAAAACACCATGCGCGCGGCGCCGAGCGAAACGGCGCTGTTGCGCGCCTTGCGCTCTTTTTTATACTTTTTGTCTTTATATTTGGGTTCGTTATAGGGAATCGGACGCGGAGAATCGCCGGCGACCGTGAATTTCCCTTTCTCCTGCTTCATGAAGCCGATCCAGAATTCCGCCAGCGCGGAAAGATACGGCAGAAGCTGTGCCGCGTAGGCGGGGTCGAGCGTCTTGTTCAGCCGCATCACGGGCACGCACGCCGCGTAGGACGCGTAGATCTTCTGCCCGAAGAAGCTCTGCGCCTCGGTCAGCCCCTCGGGCGCGGGGATATACCCTCTCGGACCGAGAAACGCCGGGTAGAAAATACCGCCGCAGTTCAAAAGCGTCTCGGCGTTCTCCCTGCCCCGCGGCATTGCGGCAAGCAGCGGATCGAGATAATAATCCGTCAACTCCGCGTGGTTTGACGACACCGCGCCGAAATACGGCGCTTCGTATCTGCCGCCGAGCGCGTAGACGCCGCCGAAGGGCAGCGTATCCGCGGTAACAAGATTACCGAACAAACCGGCGGGATAATCCTTTTTGCCGCGCGTGACGGCAAGCAGATAAAGAGAGGCATACCAGTCGTTTTCCAGCGCGGCGTCTGAAAGCGAAACCCCGGACGCGCTCCAGAACCGTTCCCACGCCTCTTTGTTCTCGGCGACCAGCCGTGCGGCGACCGCCTCGTCCGCCCGTTTCAGGAATTCAATCGAAGACGCGATATATTCCGGGTCTTCGTTTTCGGTTGCGACCGTCACCAGATAATCCGCGCTGCACGCCCCGGACGAGATCCTGCGGATCGCGGTCACGGCGCGGGTCGGGAACGCGTAGTCGCCGTCGCCGTAATCCGTGCGCGCGCCGGCGATATCCCCCGCCGCAAAGGGCGTCGATTTGCCGCCCTCCGCCTGCGACACGGTCAACCTGACGGGAGGACACTCAAAGTTGTCGCTCCATTTCAGGCGAATCAGCACGGCGTTTTTTGTCGCGGGAACGGTAATCTGCGTCTCGATGCAGCTGTAACCGTTTCTGAAAATACATACCGTCTGTCCCTCATCCATGCGCTGTTCCGCACGGTAATGGGCGTAAAGCGCGGCCGGCACGCCGATATCGACATACGCAAGAGGACGCATGCCGCCTTCGCCGGCGTCGGCGGCGGCGCACCAAAGATCGCTCTTCCCGAGCCAGATCCGCAGGCCTTCGGCGCTGCCGCCCAATACGGCGGCAAGATCCCCGTTGCCGCAGATCGCTCCGTCCGGCACGGGACCGACGCCGGTGAGGACGGGACGCTTCGTGATGACGAGGGTATGTTTCATAGAGATCATCCTCCGAGGTATAATTTCTCATATTCGGAATCAGTATAACATATATAAAACAATTTTACAATAAATTTTTTATATATTTTTCCGCCGACGGAAAAAACGGCAAAAAAAGTCACGGATCCGATAACAGGTTATCGGATCCGGACTTTAGGGGAAGAGGGGATTATGAAAAAAAGATATCGTCGGATTATAATTCGTTCGCTGAATAATTATGCGAACTACGAGGATAATATACACTATTCGACCGAATCTTTGATGAACAATATATGAATATTCTATTAACTTATTGTGATGCTAATACCGGCCGCATTTATCCGGCAAAAAAACGGGGCATTTTCCGTTTTTTTCACAAAAATCGCGCCGCAGGCGAAAAATCCGTTGCAAATCCCGTTTTAATATGATAAAATACATAGATAAAGCAAGAAACGAATCCGCTCGTTCGGATTGATCCGGAGGTATTGCCGATATGAAAAAAAACACTGCGCCGAAGAAAAAAACGGAGCTCTCCTCTGTTTTTATCCTCGTTTTCCTGATTCTGTTCGGGCTTTGCTTCATCGCGATGCTCGCGATGTCGCTGAAAACCCGCGGCGAGTCGTTCCTGCAGACGCTGTTCTTTGCGGATAACTCGACGAACCGGGATTTCTTTATGGATTTCTTCAATCCGCTCCGGGACGCAAAGGATGCGGACGTGTTTGCGCGCGGCTCGATCAACACGCCGCTGGCGTGCCTGATATTTTTCCTGTTTTCGCATATGATCCCGAGCAGCGTCACCGAAACCACCTTCAGCCAGCGGTACGCCATGCAGGCGAACCAGCAGGCGATCGTCATCTATTACGTATTCCTGACGATTTGTCTGGTGTCGTTCGCGTTTATGCTGCGCGCTTATCTGAAGGGCGCGAAAAACAAGGCGCTGGCGACGGTGCTTTCGTTCGCATTCCTTTTTATTTATCCGCTGTTCTACTGCGTCGAACGCGGCAACATGGCCCTGCTTGCGATGATCTGCACCGCGTTTTTCGTATTCTTCCACGACAGCGAGAACGATTCCGTACGGAATTTTTCTCTTCTGGTTTTTGCTTTCGGCGCGGCGCTGAAGCTTTACCCGATCGTGTTTATCCTGCTCCCGGTACACAAAAAACGGTATAAGGATCTTCTGAAAACGGCGATCTATTTTTTGATTTTCTTCCTGGTGCCGGCGGTTTTCTATCACTTCGGCGCGGATCTGCTCGTATATTTCAAGAATCTGGTTTCCTACGGGGAGACCCATAAGGTCGGCTTTTCCCTGACAAGCGTCAGCGTTTCGAGTCTCGTGACGCTGCTGGGCGGCGGGAAGGTCGTCGGGGAGATCGCCTGCGTCGTTACGTGTATTCTCGCCGCGGCAGCCTCGTTCCTCGTTCCGAAGGACTGGCAGAGATACGCGCTTCTGGCGTACTGCATCGTCAATATACGCATCGTTTCTTCGATCTTCGTGCTGGTGTTCTTCCTGATCCCGTTCATCGTGTTCATCTCCGCGCAGACGAAAAAACGCATGATCGACTGGCTGTATCTGCTGTTGTTCAGCCTCATTCTGCTGCCTCTGCCCTGTTTCTGGTACTTCCATCCGGAAAAGATGCAGAGTCTGTTCGTATCGCTGCACGTCAGCCCGATCCTGAGCATGAACCAGCTTATCGCCATGCCCGCGGTACAGTTGCTGTTCCTGTTCCTTTGTCTGGAAGGACTGATCAATTTCATCAATCTCGTCAGAGACGGCGCGTCGCCGCTGTCCTTTTTCGGCGGCCCAGAGAAAAGAAAAAGAAAAGCCCCGTCGAAGCCTGCGGGCAAAAACGATCTGACCGTCGCGGACGGAGAAGGAGCGTAAGCCATGGTGAACGGTAATATGTACGCCCTCGGTTCGAACCGGTCGGTGATCCGCGATCTGTTCGAATACGGGAACGAACGCGCAAAGCTCGTGGGCAGGGAAAACATCTATGATTTCAGCCTCGGCAACCCGAGCGTTCCCGCGCCGGAAGAAGTAAACGAAGCCATCGCCGACATCATTGCGTCGGTACCGTCCGTCGCGGTACACGGCTACACGAGCGCGCAGGGCAGCGAGGCGACGAGAAAAGCGATCGCGGACGACCTGAACGCCCGTTTCGGCACGTCGTTTACCCCCGCGGAGCTTTATATCTCCTGCGGCGCCGCCGCGTCGCTTGTTTCGACGCTGCGCGCGCTGATTGCGGACGACGGGACCGAAATCGTCGGCATCGCGCCGTTTTTCCCGGAATATCGCTGCTTCGTCGAAGCAAACGGCGGCAGATTCGTGCTCGTCCCCGCGGACGAGGCGGAATTTCAAATCGATTTTGCGGCGCTGGAACGCGCGCTCACCGCGAAAACCGCCGCGGTGCTCATCAATTCGCCGAACAACCCGTCCGGCACGGTCTATTCGGAGGAAACAATCAGACGGCTGGCTTTGCTGCTCGAAAAAAAATCCGCGGAATACGGCCGCGCGATTTATCTGATTTCCGACGAGCCCTACCGCGAGCTGGTTTATGACGGCGAGACGGTCCCCTTTCCGCCGCTGTATTATAAAGATACGGTGGTCTGTTACTCTTACAGCAAATCACTCTCTCTGCCGGGCGAGCGCATCGGCTACGTGCTCGTGCCTGCGGCTGCAGCGGAAAGCGCCCGCCTTTACGCGGCGATCGCCGGCGCCGCGCGCGCTTCGGGCTACGTCTGCGCGCCTTCGCTGCTGCAGCGCGTAATCGAACGCTGCGCCGGCGTCCGCCCGCATCTTGAGGAATACGCCGCCAACAGAGACCTTCTCTATTCCGCTTTGACGGAAATCGGATTCCGCTGCGTGTATCCGAAAGGCGCGTTCTATATGTTCATCGAAGCGCCGGACGGCGACGGCGACCGTTTCAGCGAGCACGCGAAACAATACGACCTGCTGCTCGTTCCCGGCAGGTCCTTCGGCTGCGAACGGTTCCTGCGCATCTCCTACTGCGTGAGCGGAGAGATGATCCGCAAATCGATCCCGGCGTTCAAAAAGGCGTTTGATGAATATGAAGGGCTGCCGCATTGAGCGCAGCCAGAAAAGAACAGGACCCTGCCTGAAAAACGACCCGAAAAGATCATTCTGTCCATTCCGAATCCAAAAAAGAAGAACGATGCGCTCCGCGCCCGAATCTGATTCTTTTTCAGACGTTTTTTCGTCCTCGACGTCCCCTCGTATGCCTGTCGGACGAAGAAAACGCCTGCCGCATCTTCATGCAGCGCCCCTTCGCAAAAAGAACAGGCTCCCCGCACGGGGCGCCTGTTCTTTTTGCGGCAGGTCCTGCGTCCCGACCCGCCGCGCGTTAATCCGCAACGTAATTCTTACCGCGGATCACAAACAGCACGATGACCGCAAAGACCGCAACCGCGCCGATGACGAGCGCGATGATCGCCCATAACGGCATATTCTTCGCCCTCTCGACCACGAACGGCGAATCATCGCCGATCTCGATCAGCGCGGAAGTAATCGCCGTATAATCCCACGTCGAGGCTTCCTCGCCCTTGATCACCGCGGTTGCGCCGCGCACGTCGACTTTGACGTCCTTGCCTTCGACATCGAAGCTCATCGCGGTCAGCTCGAGCGGGCATTCGCCGCCGCCGATCGGCTTGAAGCTCACGGTGCCGATCTCACAGGTCGCAAGATCCTTGTCAAAGTGCTCCATATGAATCAGCGAGATATAGACCTCGTGCGCGATATTGCCGTAGATATCCAGCACGTCGGGGCCCGTTTTCTCGGTATAATTGATGTACACGTTTGCGTTGCCGATATCGGCAGACGGCGTAAAGCCCGCGTATTCGAGCATATAAGGATTGTACTGGATCACGAAATCGCCGCCGGTAAAGCCTTCGGCGTTCGCGAACATCAGTTTTGCGGAAACATTCTTTTTGCCGCCGACTCTGCCGGTGATATCCGTCAGATATACGAGCGGTCCTTTCGCTTTTTCCGCGGCGTCGACGAAACCGGGATCGTCAATCGCGAAGCACGGCAGGACGGAAGACAGACAAATCACAAGCGCGACCAGAACAATTGCCGCTTTTTTCATTTTAAAGCACCTTCCTTTTTATTCATCGACGTATTTTTTCTTTCCGGAAGAGATTACCGCGGCAACGATTGCGCCGACGATGACGATACCGGCGGATACGGCGATCGCGATCCTTGCGCCGGAGTGTTTTTCCGCCCCGGAGTTCGTATTCGTCCCGGACTTTGCGCCGTTCGGGTTCGTGCTCGCATAGGTGCGCGGCACAGCCGGGTTCAGCGGCGCGTAAGGATAAGCCTCGTCGGTATAAATCACGTCGTCGATCACGCCCTTTGCGTAATCCCACGTCAGGCCTACCTCGCCTTCGATCCGGATCATGCCGCTGTGAAGGAGCGGATACGTCTCAATATCGTTGATATTGAACGACGACGATCCGAGCACCAGCGGACACTCGCCGCCCGAAATCGCGGTAAAGGTCAGGCGAAACAGCTCACAATCGTTCAGCGACTGCGGAAACTGTTCTTCATGAAACACGGAAAGGTTGAAATTGTGCACGGGCAACCCGTCTTTGCCCAGCTCGTTTTCGCTCTGGACCAGCTCCGTCTCGGCGTGGTAAACGCCCCTGGTATTGATATCGTCACAGGCCTCGATTTTCGTCAAACGGACCAGATGCGGATTGTACTCGATATGCAGATCGCCGGCTGTAAAGCCCGTCACGTTCGACATCGACAGCAGCACCGTTACGCTCTCGCCCACTTTACATTCGCCCGAGGTCACGGAAACGGACGGCTGTTCCGCCGATGCGGGCGCGACCGGCTGCCCCTCGAACACGGGCGCTGCGGCCGCAAACGCGGGCGTCGCCGCAAGGACGAACAACGCGAGCGCGGCAAGCAGAGCCGGAATCGCTTTACGCTTCATCATTGTCACTCTCCTCGATTTCTGTCGCGGGCTCCGCATCTTCGACGGGCTCCGCATCTTCGACGGGTTCCGCATCTCCGACGGGCTCCGCTTCTTCGACGGGCTCCGCTTCTTCGACGGGCTCCGCTTCTTCGACGGGCTCCGCTTCTTCGACGGGCTCCGCTTCTTCGACGGGCTCCGCTTCTCCGGCGGGTTCCGCAACGGGATCGGTCAGAACGACCGGATTATCCGCCCGCTCCGCATCGTCGGCGAAAGGCTCCACGGGAACGGCGCTGTTCTTTTTCACTTTACGAATGACGATCAGAAGGACGACCAGCACGAGGATCACAACCGCCGCAACGGCGCAAATCAGCAGGGTCGAACCGTATTGTTTAAAAAACGGACCGAGACCCGCCGAATACTTGCATTTGCCGAGAGCAGGCGCGTTTTCGTTTTCACCGAAGGTAAAGCTGTCGGCGCTTGCTCTGACCGTACTGCTCCCGCTGCCTGCGCGGAACGCGAGCTGACAGAAGACGCCGTCGCCCTCCTCCGCGGAGAGCTTGTTCAGATGCAGGAACGAAAGCGCGACGCTGCCGTTTGCGTCGGCATCCGCCGGCTCGGAGAAAACCGCAATGAGACTTTCATCGCCCGCCGCGGCGCCCTTCAGCACCGCGCCGAGGAACGAAAGCACGGCGGGATCGAAGCTGAATTTCAAATCCGCGCTCGTCAGCCCCTCACAGCCGGAAAGGAACACGTCGACGTAAAAAATCTCGCCGGGAGCGGCCTTTTCCGCCTGAAGCTTGACCGCGGGCGAAGCGGCACAGGCAGGAATGACGCACATCGCCGCAAGCAGCAGCGAAATAAAAATCACGATACATTTTTTCATAAACGAAACACGACCTTTCTTCAACCGGCTTCGGCCATCGTCCGATTCAGGAACGCCACGGCGGAAGCGATATCCGCAGCGGGATTGTCGCCCACCTCGCGCTCAATCGTCAGGAAGCCCTTGAAACCGATTTCCTCCAGCGCTTTGAGATACCGCGGGAAATCCACGTTTCCCTGCCCGAGCGGGACCTCCTCGAAGGAGGGATCGGTGACGATCGTCTCCTGCTGAAGACCGTAAATAAACTCGGGATTTTTATAATACAGCATTTTACCGTCTTTCGCGTGCGTATGTACGATGTAGTCCTTCAGCGTACGGACCGCCTCGGCGGGATCGTCGTCGCAGACCATTTTAAGGTTCGCGGGGTCGAGATTGACCGCCACGCCCGTGCCGGGCAGCGTATCGAGAAACGCCTTGAGCGTTTTTGCCGGCTCGGGACCGGTCTCCACCGCAAAATGCGCGCCGACGGAGGCCGCGTATTCCGCGAGCTCGCCGCAGGCCTGCTGCATGATCCCGAAACGGGGATGCGCCGCGTCCGCAGGGACCACGCCGATGTGCGTGGTGATGATATCCGTGCCCAGCTCCTTCGCCAGGTCCACGATGCGCTTGGAATACTCCACCTTGCGGGGGTTGTTTTCGGGGAAGCAGAAGCCTCCCGTGCCGAGATCGCCGCAGAGCGCGCTGATCACAAGGCCCTCGGAAGCGACCGCGTCGCGCAGCTCCGCGCGCGCCGAAGCGCTCATTTCCGGCGTGACTTCGCCCCTGACCGCATAAATCTGAACGCCGTCCGCACCGAGCGACGCCGCTTCATGCAAAGCGGTGCGGATATCCGTACGGAAGCTGTCCGCAATAATACCGATGGGGAACTTCATTCCGTTCTCTCCCTCCCGTTAACATTTGGATATAAAGATTGAGTATACTCATATAGTATACCCGAAAAATTTCCTGCCGTCAACAGAAAAAATACGCATATCCCGCCCTTTTGCGCCGCGATATTTGTAAATTTCACATAAATGCGCCGCAAAGCGTCAAAAAAGGTATTTATTTTTTCTTATAAACATGTTAAAATAAATCTATTCTGAATCAACTTTGTTTTCGGTGATGTTCAATGTATCTTCCATCCCCCTCTGCAACCGGATATTTTATGCTGCCGACCGACGCGGCGGACAAGGGTCTCAAGCTCGCGGGAGCCGCGCAGCTCAAGGTTCTGCTCGCCGTATACAGGAATATCGGTTCTCCCGCAGAGCTTGACCGGATCGCCGCGCTCACGGGGCTTTCGGAAGGCGACGCCCGGGACGCGCTCGAGTATTGGGTCGGCCGCGGGCTGATCGTCCGGCAAAGCGCGCAGGGACCGCAGCCCGCCGAAGCGGCAGCGGCGGAGCCCGCGCCGGCCGAAAAAAAAACCGCCGCGCAAAAAACGGAAATTGCTCCCGCGGCGGAAAACGGCTCCCGTGCGCAGGAGAAAAAGCGGCTGACGCAGGCGATCCGGCCCACGACGCAGCAAATCAACGCCCGTTGTGAGGAGGACCCCGAGATCCGCGGCTTCTTCCAACAGATCCAAAAGGTCCTCGGCAGAACGATCGGCTACGACAGCCAGGCGCCGCTTCTGCTCTGCATCGATTATCTGGGGCTGCCGCCGCCGGTGGTCCTGATGATTTGCGAATACGCGAAAATGAACGGAAAATGCGGCTTTTCGTACATTCTTTCCCTTGCGGAGGACTGGGCGAACGAAGGCGTCGACACCGTAGAGACGGCAAACGCGCACATCGCCGCGCTCGAGAGCGCCGCCGCGATATGGAAGCCCTTCGCCGCGCGCATCGGCAGCGCAAACCCGGCTCCGTCGAAAAAGCAGGGGGAATATCTGTTCAAATGGTCGACGTCCTTCGGCTTCGGCCTTGACGAGATCCTGCTGGCGTACGACGAAATGGCGGACCATACCGCGTCCTTCAGCTTCGCCTATATGGACAAGGTGCTGTCGAACTGGCACGCCGCGGGGCTGAAAACCGCCGCGCAAATCAAGCGGTACCTGCAGAAAAAAGCGGAAGAGCGCGAGGCGAACGCCGGCGCGGCGGCGCCCGTTCCGCGAAAATCCGCCGCCGGAGGCAAAGACAAGCCCGCGGGCAGAGCCACCGCATCCTATGATATCGCAGCCGCGGAGAACGCCGCCGCCCAAGGCGCGCCGGTATACGAAAGGAAGAAAAAGAAAAAATGAAATATTCCGCCCGAATCGTCGAGAAAGCCACCGAGGAGCTGAACGCGCGCCGTTCCCGCGCCGAGCTGGACGCATCCGTCCGCCGCGCCGAGATATTCCGCAGATTCCCGGAGGCAAAAGCCATCGACGAAAAAATATCCGCCGCGTCGCGCGAGTTTCTCCGCATCATGACCATCCGCGAAAAAAACGAGCGCAAGCGGCAGCTCGACGCGCTCGAGCGCGAGAATCTGGAGCTGCAGCGCCTGCTGCGGGAATTCCTCGAGAACTGCGGTTACGCGGCGGACTGCCTCGAGCCCCGTTATTTCTGCAGCAAGTGCCGCGATACCGGCACGCGGGGCGGCAGGACCTGCGAATGCTTTGAAACGCTGCTCAAGCAGACCGCCTACCGGGAACTCTGCGAATCCTCTCCCCTTGACCTGTGCAGCTTCGACGATTTTGATTTGAATTATTATTCCGCAGACGACGGAAACAACGGCAGCAAGTCCTCCCGCGCAATCATGGAGAGCATCTATCATTACTGCAGAATGTATGCCGACGATTTCTCCATGGACAGTCCGAATCTGCTGATGTACGGCGGAACGGGTCTGGGAAAGACGCATCTTTCCCTTTCCATCGCAGGCGAGGTCATCGACAAGGGCTTCGCCGTGATTTACGATTCCTGCCCGAACCTGACCGCAAAGCTGGACAAGGAAAAATTCCAGCGGGCCGAGGGAGACACGGAGGACACGCTCATGGACTGCGATCTTCTGATTATCGACGATCTCGGCGCGGAATTCAGGAACCAGTTCACCGTTTCCGCACTCTACAATATCATCAACACCCGGCTCCTGCGCAGGAAACCGACGATTATCAGCACGAATCTTGACATCGCCGGCATTCAGGACATCTATCAGGAGCGCATCGCCTCGCGGATTATCGGAGATTACGAGCTGCTGAGATTCGTCGGGCGGGATATCAGACAGTTAAAGAAATCACCGGACGCCCGGTAGGAAACGCACTATGTACGAACTGACGAACATCGAAACGATCCGGCGGCTGCTTGCCGGAAGGGATTTCAATTTTTCCAAGGCGCTGGGGCAGAATTTTCTGACCGACCCCGCCGTCTGCCCGGAAATGGCGCGCCTCTGCGGCGTGACAGACAAAGACGGCGCGCTGGAGATCGGTCCGGGCGTGGGCGTATTGACCGTGGAGCTTGCGAAGCGTGCGAAAAAAGTCGTCGCCGCAGAGGTGGACGCGCGTCTTCTGCCGGTGCTGGCGAAAACGCTGGCGGACTGCCCGAACGTCGAAGTGCTGAACGCCGATATCATCAAAACAAACCTGCCCGCGCTCTGCGCGAAGCATTTCGCGGACTGTGAAAACATCTGCGTCTGCGCGAACCTGCCGTATTACATCACCTCGCCGGTCATTATGCTGCTGCTGGAATGCAGCGTAAAATTCCGCGCAGTCACCCTGATGGTGCAGAAGGAGGCCGCGGAACGCGTCTGCGCAGAGGTCGGCGGGAAAAACTGCGGCGCGCTGACCGCCGCGGTGCATTATTACGCGGAAACGGAATATTTATTTGACGTAGGAAGAACGAGTTTCCTTCCCCCGCCGAACGTGGATTCCGCCGTCATCCGCCTCACCCCGCGCGAAGCGCCGCCGGTACGGGTAAAAGACGAAAAGCTTTTTTTCCGGGTGATCAAAAGCGCCTTCGCCCAGAGACGGAAGACCGCGGCGAATTCCCTCGCCGCCGGGCTCGGCAAAAGCAAGACGGAAATCATTGATATTCTGGCGGAGCTGGGCATTCCGGAAACCGCCCGCGCGGAGACGTTTTCGCTGGAAACATTCGCCGCGATAGCAGATAAATACTGATTTGTCGCGGAGCGACAAATCAGTATTTACCAAGGGAGAAGGGATGAGGGAGAAGGGATAAGGGCTTGTTTAATTGATTATCTGCCTCAAAAGACGCGATAGCGTTGATTTTTAGATAATCGCGGAGAATAAACCGAGACGCAGAGCGTATCATGATCGTTCTCTCATCCCTCCTCCCTTATCCCTCATCCCTTCGGGCGTCAGCCCGACAAATCAGAATTTGAAAGGTTTTCCCATGTTCAAGACAAAGACAAAGATAAAACCGAACAAAACCGACGTCCTCGCGGCGGTTTTGTTCGGTTTTATGTTTTTGTTTTTCACGGCGTTCCTCCGGCGCGGTCTCAACGCGGCGCTTTCCGACGAGAGCTATTATTTCGCGATGCCTTACCGGTTTTTGCAGGGCGACCGGATGCTGGTCGACGAATGGTATCTGACGCAGTTCAATTCCGTTCTGCTGATGCCGGTCATGAAGGCGTTTCTTGCCGTGCGCGGAAGCACGGACGGTATACTGCTTTTCTTTCGGTGTCTGTTTCTGCTGTTCCACGCCGCAATCTATTGGATTTTATATCTGCAAACGCGCGACGGGGGGCTCCCGGCGCTGTTCGCCGTTTTTCTCTTTTGCATGAGCGTGCCGTTTGCGGTTTTTTCATTCAGCTATTACGCCGTCGGGCTCTACCTTTACGCCATCGTATGCGCCGCGCTTTTTTATCGGGATAAAAGGCCGTCCGCGCCGACGCTGTTTTTTGCGGGCGTCGCTTATTCTTTCGCCGTATTCAGCGAGCCCGGCGCGCTTCTCGGATGGGTCGTTCTTGCGTTTCTGACCGTTCTGCGGACAATCTGTTCCGCAGTCGGCAGACCCGTTCTGGAAAGGTACGGGAATACGCTCAATTTCCGCGTTCTCGGTCTGACGGCTGCGGGCGGCGCGGTCTGCGGCGGGGGCATGCTCGTGTTCCTCGGTCTGAAAAGCGGCTTTTCGGATATCCTGCGCGCGCTTCCCCTGCTGTTTGCGGACCCGGAACACATCGCGCCGTTTTCCAAACTGCTGAAGCTGCTGTTTCCCTTCATGACGTTCGGCGCGGCGCCGTATTTTCTCTGCGCCGTTTTTCTGCTCGGCACGGCAGCGTACAGGCTGTGCCGACGCAAAAGCCGCACCGTAAAGGGCGTTCTGCTGATCGGCGCGTGCGTCAGCCTCTGCGTCACGATGGGCAGCATGCTGGTCCGTTCCCTGCAGGACCGGAAATCGGGCCTGTTCGACTTTTTCCTCGTTTACCCATATCTTTTCAATCTTTTCGGACTGGAGCTGTATTTTCTGAGCGACGATCGGAACCCGCGCCGCGTTCCCTTTTTATTCGCCGGCTTCTGCATCGGGATCGGGGCGGATCTGTTCTCCGAGGCGACGTTCGGCTTCGGCGGGACGCTCGTTCTGTTTTACATCGCCGACGCGCTTCCCCGTCTTGTCGGGGAGCTGCGCAGGACGGAACCGGCCGGGGACAACGCCGCCCGGAAAGGCGGGCGGCTCCTGCGCGGCGGCTGTCTTGCCGCCGTCACGCTGCTGCTCGTCTCGACCGCTCTTTGGCAGGCGCGGTACTGCAGCGGCTTCGCATCGCCCCAATATGAACGCAAGGCCGCCGCGTTTTTCGGCGAAAGCTCCGCGGTGAAGACGGACGTGAAGCTCGAACGGGGGCCTCTGCGCGGCCTTTACACTTCGTCTTCCGTCAGCAGGAAATATAACGCGGCGCTCGACGACCTCGACGTGATCAACGCAACCTGTTCCGGCACGCTGTACATTCCGGAGCTCGCGCCCTATATGTATTTGTACAGCACGCTGCGCTGCGGGACGCTGTCGGTTTTTTTCGAAGGCGATTACGTATACGACCGACAGCGCGATTATTGGACGCTGCTGCCCGAAAAACGTCCGGACGCGATCTACGTTCCGAACGACTGGTTCGCAAAACAGCAAATCCCGGAGGAAAAGCTCGCTTTTGTCAAAAGCGTATGCAGTTACGAAGCGCAGCGCCTCGGCGCCGGGATCCTGTTCCGGGTAAAGGATTGGAAAATCTGATTTTCCGCGCTCCGGCAGCCTGCGCCGGGCGGGCGCCCCGCAAGGCTCTTTTATTAATTCCGTGAAAATGTTATAGAAAAGGGAAAAGAAATGTGATAAAGTGAATACGGTGATGGAAATGAACGGATTCACGAATTATGAAGAAATGTT
>JAFRTA010000259.1 GCA_017427315.1 Clostridia bacterium | reverse complement strand
GAAGCTCTCGGCAGACGCTGCGTCGCCTGCGTCGGCGACGTGCGCGACGACAAGGCGGTGACAGCCGCGGTGGAAAAGACGATCGCCGAGCTCGGCAAAATAGATATCCTGTTCAACAACGCGGGCATCTGCGCCTACGCCACGGTCGACGGCATGACCGACGAGGAGTGGAACGCGATGATCGACATCAACCTCAAGGGCCCGATGAACGTCACCCGCCGCGTCGCGCCGTATATGATGAAGGCGAAAGAAGGCGTCATCATCAACAACTCGTCCGTGATGGGACTGCGCGGCGGCAACCGCCTGTCGCATTACACCGCGTCGAAATGGGGTTTGACGGGTCTTACCAAGGCGTGGGCGATCGAGCTCGCGCCGTATAACATCCGCGTCGTCAGCATCCACCCGACGGGCGTCAACACCCCGATGAACGACGGGCTTGCGGCGATGGAGGGCATGACCCCGCGGGAGATCGCCGAGCGCAGCGCGGGCAATCTTCTGCCCGTGCCGTGGGTCGAGCCCGAGGACGTCGCGAATCTCGTGCTCTGGGTCGCAAGCGACAAGGCGCGCTATGTGACCGGTTCGCAGCTCGTTCTCGACGCGGGACTTCTCTCCGTATAAACGATGGATCCGAATCTTATTCTTTCCGGGGCGGCGACCTACCGCCCCAAACCCTTTCTGTTCCTGACGACGGATCGGGAAGAAGAGCTGACAAGCGGAAAAATTGCCGAATGCCTGCGTGATCTTGCGAAAGCGGGCTTCGGCGGTTTTGTTTTGTTCAATAAGCCGCCGACGGGTTTTTCGGAGAGAGAGTTCCTGTCCGACCGATGGTTTGCCGTCGTGCGGAGGTTCGCTCGGCAGAGCCGTGCGCTCGGGCTTGAGATGTGGATCAACGAGGATCTCGACTGTCCGGTCGGGAACGCGGGCGGCAGAATACAAGAATACGCGCCGCACCTGAAAGCAAGGCACGTCGTTCCGGATGCGGAAAACGGATATCGCGTTCTGCAGGCGGAATGGGGCTTTCCCGGATTTGAGGAAAAGGAATCCGCGGCTTTGTTTCGTGAGATCGTTTACGAGACATATAAAAAGCACGTGGGTGAATACTTCGGCGACCCGATCATCGGTTTTTTCTCCGACGCGGATAATCGGCGCGTCGATTTTACCGTGATGTTCGACGAGAACTCGCCCATGCGGGATTATTTTCCGTGGTCGTCCGATTTCGAAGACACGTTTTTCGCGGAATACAGCTATCGTATCGAGCCGTTCATGCCGGATATATTCGCAAGAAAGAACATCCCGCAGGCGGTCCATTACTGGGAACACGCGGGCAGGCTTTATTCCGCGTGGTTCGGCGCCAACGCCGCGTGGCTGCATGAGAACGGACTTCTGTATACCGGACATACTTCCGATACCTCGCCGTATCTTTACCGCGAAACCGAACGCAGTTCCTGCTTCACCGAAGGACGGTTTTCGGATATTGAAAAACAGTTCGATTATCCCGGTACGGATCACGAGCTCTGCTCGCTCGATTCCGCGCGTTCCATGCTCAATAACGGTTTGTGGTATACGCCGGATGCCGTATGGGGAGAAGCACCGCCGGAGAAAATGCCCCGTTTTACGGACCTTTCGCGGGATCTTCGCGCGAAACAAGCTGCGTCGACCGCTTTTATGTACGGGAAAAAGCGCGTGATGTGCGAGATGTTCGCGGCGACGAATTTCGGCGTTTCTCCCGAGGTCCTGATGCATATCGCGGCGTATCAGATCATGCAGGGCGTGAACTTTATCGTGCCGCACGCGTGGCATTACAGGTTCGGCGGAGAACTGAAGTATTTTGCACCGCCGGACTTTTCTCCTGCGGGGACATTATATCGCGCTATGCCGCGCATCAATGAAAAACTGACGGAGCTTTGCGAGCTTTCCGCAAAAAGCCGCCCGGTATGCGATATCGCGCTTCTCGATCCGACGGAATCCGTCTGGCGGAACGATTTTGACTCCGAGGAATATTTTACCGCGTTTTCCGCGCTGAACCGGGCGCCGTACGGCCTTGCGGTCTGCGACGAAAATAACCTGATTGAAAAGGATCTCGGCGTGCGGGTCGTTGTAGCGGCAGGGCTCAACCTTCCGTCGGGACGACGTATGGCGTTGGAACAAAAGGGCTATATCGTAATCACCGGAAAAGAACTCGACAGGCTTCCGACGTTTTTGCGGGAGTGCCCCGTATCGTATGCCGGAGAAGGGACGCTGCACTTTATGCGCCGCCGGTTCGACGACGGGACGGAGATCTGTTTCATTGCGAATATCGAATGTGAATCGCCGATCCGAGGCGTTCTGACCGCGTTCGGACGCAGAGAAGAGATCCTTCTGTATCCCGGGGAGATCGGTTATGCCGTTCCCGGAGAAATGAGGATTCGGAAACCGGACCTCGGCGGCGCGATCCCCGTCCGGGTCCCGAAGGAAACGGACGTCTTCTTTTCCGCTCCCAACGTCATCCCGCTGGAGCGGCTCCTTGACGGCGACACGCCGGCGCCGAAAACGAGCGCCGCTGCGCGTCTGGATTTTATGTTCGTATGCAAAGAGAGCATTCCCCGGCTTGGATTGTATGTTCCGGTCTGCGAAGAAGTCGGGATCAAAACCGTTCGCCTGAACGGGACGCTCCTGACCGCAGACGAGCTTCCGAGCCGCGCCCCGTTTACGGAGGATCTTTGCCGCTGTTATGACCTTAAGGAGCTCACGCCGGGCGAGTACGTTCTTTCGATCGAAAAAGCCGGCGCGTTCCAGCCGCACGCGCAGCTTCTCCTGCGCGGCGATTTCGACGTGGAGCTGCAAACCGACGGTTCGAAATTCGCGCTTGCGAGAGCGCAGTATAATATAAGATTATATATCCCCGAAAAAGCGTCCGTATCGCTTTCGGCGCGGAGAAAAACACTGCGGACGGACCGTTCCGCGGCGCTTCAGGGACAGCCGTTTTACAGCGGGAAAATCGTTTATTCTTTTTCGCTCGATACGGTCCCCGGCAGGAATTACCGGCTGACGGCGCCCGTTGTGCGGGACACACTGAAATGTCTGGTCGACGGGGAAGAGGTCGGCGGAACGCTCGTCCTGCCGCCGTATGAGATTTCTTTCACCGCAAAAAACAAAAAGACGGAGATCCGACTGGAAGCGGAAACGTCCGCCGCGAATACGCTGGAATGCTATGCGGAAACGAGCGGCGTGATCGATCCGGGAACGGAGGAAAACGTGTGATGGCAAAAACGGAACCCGCGGTATTCACCAATATGTGTATGATCTACGACGGCGATAAGATCCTCGTGCAGGACCGCGTCGACCCGGACTGGCCGGGCGTGACCTTCCCCGGCGGGCACGTCGAGCCGGGGGAGTCCTTCATCCGCTCTGTGATCCGGGAAATGAAGGAGGAAACCGGGCTCGATATCCGTGAACCGAGGCTCTGCGGGATCAAGCAGTGGGTCGACAACAGGGAAAACTACCGCTATATCGTCCTGTTTTATAAAACGGACAAATTCTCGGGAGCGCTCAAATCCTCCGACGAGGGCGTCATGCGCTGGATCCGGCTTGACGAACTGAAAAATTATCATCTCGCCGAAAGCTTCGACGAGATGATAAAGGTATTCCTCGATGACGATTTGTCTGAGAGTTATAATTATTACGTCGGGGATCGGTGGGTGTGTGAGAATTTGTGATATTATGAGTTTATCGGACCGGCGCCGCGATGCTTAGTGACTTGTGATTTGAAAATGCAAGGGGACACACTGCGTCTTGGTCAGCAAAACCGAATCACTAATCACGAATCACAACATCTCGACAAATCAGTATTTGCTTATCGCCCTTTCGTACGCTCTCACCCACAGGTCAACGCCCTGTTTTGTGTATACATGCGGCATGGCGGTCGTGACGGCGGCGACGGCGGAGATCTTCGCTCCGACGCGCAGCATTTTCTTCAGCAGGACGGGGTCTTTCACGACGCCGGTGATTTTTGTTTTGTAATCTCTGAACGTGTTGCCCTGAATGATATCGAAGATCGATTTCGTGTCCGCGTCGATCGACATATCCTTCGCGGTGATCACGCCGTTGTCGAAAAGATAATCG
>JAFRTA010000258.1 GCA_017427315.1 Clostridia bacterium | reverse complement strand
CCGAGCGCCTCCGACGTGATTCCTCTGTGCCACCATTTTCTGCCGAGACAATAACCGATATGCGCGGTCGAGGTCTGCTCCCGCAGCTGCACGACCGCGATATCGCCGATCGGCTCGTCGCCGTTTTCCTTCAGCGTGATCGCCCATTGATAGTGATCGTTGTTCGCGTAAAGCGCCAGCCAGTCCGCGAGCACGCCGCGGCTGACCTCTACGCTTTTGTGCGTCGGCCACGTCAGGAATTTCGTCACCTCTTCGTCCGACGCCCAGTTCCGGTACATCGCCTCCGCGTCGGTTATCTCGAATCTTCTTAAAACCAGCCTGTCCGTTTCCAGTCTCTGCGTTCCGCAGTGATTCATTTATTTTTCCTCCCGCCTAACGTATTCTTTCGTATCAGAATATTTGAATTCCTTTGTACCACGTCGGTACATCGAGTTCAAAATTGCGGTACCATTTCATCTGATTATCGCTCACTTCAAGCGCGGTCTTTATTTCCCGCTGCCCGAATTTTACGGACCACGGCAGATGCGAGATCAGGCTTTCGGCGGTATAGAATTTCAGTATTCTCCAGAAATCGTCCGGAACGCTGTTTTCAAAATACCCGTTGATCAGTCCCGTTTCAAAGTATTCGCTGACCATCACGTTCCAGCAAAACGGTTTGAACTCGTCGTAAGGGTCGGCGATCCCGTTTTTGTCGAAGTCGATGATCCCTACATTGCCGTTATTGACGATCATATTCCCGAGGTGATAGTCGCCGTGGCATAAAACGAGCGGGCGGTTTTTCATGATTTCGTAATGCGTTTTATAATAATCCAGAATTTTATCCTGCATCGGCAGTTTATATTCGCAGGCGTTCAGCGCGGCGATCTTCCGCGGCATTTTTTCCAGATAGCGATCCCACCACGTCAGCTCCTGCGGCGGGATATCGACGGAATGGAGCTTGCGAAGGCAATTCCCGGCTTCGACGCCGAGCCGGTACACCGCGCGATCTGAAAGCGCCGCGACCGCGGTTTCGCCGTCTTCGCCTTCAAGATAAGACAATAGCGTATAGACGGCGCCGTCCGCGGTTACGCCGAATTCGACCGGTCGGGAACAGTCAAGGCCGAGCAGCTCGATTTTTTGAAGAAGCTCGAATTGACGCTTCTTTTTTTCGCATAAACCGTGATCCGATAACCGAAGGACGTATCTTTCTCCGTCGCCGTTTTCGAGTATGTATTTTTTATCTCCCGACCATCCTTTTAAAAGAGGAGCGGCGGAGACGATCCCGTATTTGCTGCATAGTTGCTCAAAACCTGCAATCATAATTTTCATTTGGCAATCCTCTTTTCCATAAAACCAAAAGTAAACGGCAACTGTGCAAAGCGTTTTGTCCCGGTTGAGCGGATCAGCAGTAATTTAATTTGTATACGCCGCCCCTTAAACTGAGATTTGTTACTTTCTTGCCAATTGCAAATCGATCGTATCATAGAGGGTTATTACGCCGCCATGGTTGTTGATTGCTTCGGCGATTTTTGAAAAGAACTCCGTTCGGATCTTCTCCTCAATTGCAATATGATCTGAATAGGTTCCGAGCAACGCAACATATTCTTTTGCCGTAAAGCGTCTTTCACGATAGAACATCTTATATCGAATATCAGAAAAGCCGTATTTTTCAGCTGTCAGCGCTCTTTCTTTTGCCTGCGCTTGCGTATATTCGACCATAGGCTTACGCATTTTGTTGTAATAGGTATAATAGTATTCGTCATAAATTGCGTCTATTTCCGTTGACAGCTCCGGGTTTCCCCTGTCTCTATATGGATGATTTGCAAACCGCGCGAAAGCGCCGCCGCTTTTCAGCATGGAGAATACTTTTTTGTAT
>JAFRTA010000257.1 GCA_017427315.1 Clostridia bacterium | reverse complement strand
GTAGTTCATGCCGTTCGCCTTGCAGCCGGCGGAGATGCGCGCGATCCAGAGTCTGCGGAACTCGCGTTTTTTCTGCTTTCTGCCGATATATGCGTAATTGCCGCTCTTCATGACCGCCTGCTTCGCGGTCTTGAACAGCTTCGCCTTGGAGCCGTAGTAGCCCTTGGCGAGCTTCAGGGTCTTGTTTCTTCTTTTGCGGGTCATCAGTGCGCCTTTAATGCGTGCCATAATAAATCCTCCTGATTAGTAACGAAAAATGTTGTGCGCCTGTTCTTATTTATAAGGAATAAGGCGTTTGATCTGATTGACGTTCGTCGTATCGGCGACGCTCGTCTTGCGAAGATTTCTCTTGCGCTTGGTGCTTTTCTTCGTCAGAATGTGGGATTTATACGCGTGCGCACGGATGGGCTTTCCGTTTTTGGAAAGTTTGAAACGCTTTTTCGCGCCGGAATGGGTCTTGATTTTAGGCATAATTGTCTCCTCCTGTTAATTCTCTTTCTTTGACTGTTTTATCGGGGCCATAAACATCAGCATATTGCGGCTCTCCATCTTCGCGGGCTTTTCAATCGTGCCCGCGTCGGCGAGATAACCGGCGAACCTGTCCATAATCTCGTAGCCGCGCTCGGGATGCGCCATTTCGCGCCCGCGGAAACGGATGGAAACCTTGACCTTGTCGCCGTGCGTCAGGAAACGGCGGGCGTTGTTGACCTTGGTCTCGAGATCGTGCGTGTCGATATTCAGCGAGAGCTGAACCTCTTTGATATCGACGTGGTGCTGGTTCTTGCGGTTTTCTTTCTCTTTTTTCTGAAGCTCAAACCGGTATTTGCCGTAGTCCATGATCTTGCACACGGGCGGCTTGGCCTGAGGGGCGATCTTGACGAGATCGAGCTGTTTTTCTTCTGCGATCTTCAGCGCCGCGGCTGCGGACATGATGCCGAGCTGCTCGCCTTCCGCCGTGACGACTCTGACCTCTTTGTCGCGGATCTCTTCATTGAGCTGCAAATCTTTGGTAGCGATGTGAAAGCACCTCCGGTAAAATTGACTAAAAAAACAGAGCACAGACAAACGCCGCGCTCACCCACAAAAGCCCCCCGAAGGAACTTTCGGATATAAACCACGGGGAACGGAAATCCCATAGGTGAGAACGAAGTCTGCTTTGTTGTCTTGGATATATTATCACAGGTGGTTTGAAATGTCAAGGATTTTTTTCAGATTCTGATTTATCGAGGTGTGTTCCCGCGGATATCGGGGATCGGGGATCGGATATCGTGCCGAAACCGCAGCTCAAATCATATAATTAACACTGCAAATACATATAGAAAAACACAATATAATTTACAAGCACGATCCGCGAAATCCGATACCCGATATCCGAAAATCTGATTTAACGGGCAGCTTTGTTGCCCGTTAAATCAGATTTTACCCCTGCGAAAACAGCGGCGTATACTCGTCGTCGGTGACGCTGCCGCTGCCGGTAATATCGATCGGGTCGCCGAGGTACGTCGGCTTCGGTTTCACGACCGACCAGACGAAGGATTTGCACCGCGCGCCGACCTCGCGCACGTCGCGCATCCGCTGCCCGGAAGAGACGTCCTCCGCGGCGACGCCGTACGCCTCGATCCCGAGATTATGCGCGAGATACAGCGCCCGGTACAGATGATAACGCTGCGTGACGACGACCATCTTTTTCACGCCGAACACGTCGCGGGCGCGGTACATGCTTTCATAAGTCGTAAAACCCGCGTGGTCCATAAATACGTCGTCGCCGGGAACGCCGCGCTCCACGGCGTATTTTTTCATCACGTTGACCTCGTCGTAGCCCTTTCTGCCGTGGTCGCCGCTCATCAGCAGTTTTCTGCCCGCGCCGAGCGCAAACACTTCGAGTCCCTTATCGAGACGGTTCTGCAAAAGCCACGAGGGCGTCTCGGCGTCGAACAGGCCGCAGCCGAGCACCATGACGCAGTCCGCGTCCATGGAAGCGGCGTCCTCTTCGGAAAGAATGAACCTGCGCTCCGGGAGAATATTCACCGCGTTCGACAAACCGACGAACAAACAGAAAACAACGCCGAGAATCAGGCACGTCAGGATGATTCTTTTCACGGCCGAAAACCTTTTATTTGCTTTCTTTGCTCTCTTCTTCATTTTCTTCATATCGCATATCCCTCCCGCTTACAAAAATAGCACAAAACGGGCGCATCCGCAATAGAACGGCGCCATATTTAAGAAAAACTTAAAAAAACGGGCCGCCGGTTTTCTCCGGCGGCCCGCTGTTTTTCCGCGATCAGTGGATATCGATATATTTGACGGTATCTTCGGGAAGTTTGGGCTGCACCTTCGGGATATCCAGCTTCAGGATGCCGTCCTCGAATTTCGCGCCGATCTGCTCGGGCTTTACGTCTTCGCCGATATAGAAGCTTCTCGTGCAGCTTCCGGTGTAACGCTCGCGGCGGATATATTTGCCCTTCTCGTCCTTATCGCCTTTTTCCTCGTTCCTTGCGGCGGTAATGGTGAGATAGCCGTTCTCCGCGCTGACCTTGACGTCTTCCTTTTTATATCCGGGAAGATCTATGCTCAGCTCGAAACCCTCGTCGCTCTCTTTGACGTCTGTCTTCATCAGCCCTGCGGCAGATTTGCTGCGGAAAAAATGCTGATCGAACGCGTCGTCAAAGAAATTGTCCAATAAGTTTTCGCCAAAAATGCTCGGTAACATAAATCTATTCCTCCATTCGTTGTTATCGTTACCTCGGAGCGCCTTTTTTATTCATTCCGCGCTCTCTTTCTTGGTACGTCTATGTTATACCACAAAAAATTAGCACTGTCAATATGTGAGTGCTAATATTTACAGATTATTCATATTTTATTTTTGACCTATTCTGACTTTATGCCGCAGGCGGATCGTATGCTTTCCCGCCGACCGAAAAAACAAACCGGTTTATCGCAGGATAAACCGGTTTTTCGTTTTTTGTCAAACTGTCTCAGTCCGGTTGGTTTTCGCCGCCGAACCGTACGTCGGCATATAACGGGAAATGGTCGGAAACGAACCTGCCGTCGACGCCGTCCGTCACGACGCGAAAAACGTTGACGCGTACGTCGGGCGAGCACATCACGTAATCCAGCGTATAAGCGGTGGTCTCCGGGCTGCACTCATGGAATGAGCCGAAGCTGACGCTGTCCGCCGCCGCGGCGCTCGCGTCGGTCAGTTTTTCCGCCATGATCCGATAGGCCCCGCCGCTCTTTCCGCTGTTCAGGTCCGCGGTAAACACGACCGGCGTACCGGCGAATTTTTCTTCGATGAACGAAGTAATCATAGATGCGCCGAGCTCCCGCGCCTCGCCGGATTTATTATCGAGATGCGTATTGACGTGCGCATATACCGCGCCGGTTCCGCGATCCTTCAGCAGGACCCATGTGCAGACGCGGCGGCAGCCGGCGCCAGGCCCGAAGGACGGCTTTTCCGGCGTGCTGCTGAGCCAGAAATTCCCCTGCTCCAGCAGCTCGTATTTCTCTTTCAGGAAGAAGACGGCGCAGGATTCTCCGATGCCGCCGACGTCTCTGCCGTTGTCCCGCGCGTACGAAACGCAGGCGTAGTCGTCCAAAGCTGCTTTCATCTCCGCGATCCAGCCGGGCGTCGCTTCCTGCACGCCGAAGGAATCCGGCGCGATTTTCCGGATCTCACCGATTACGAGGCTGCTGCGCAGCAGGCGCGGCACGCCGTTATTATCGGCGCAGCGTACGTTAAAGGACATCACGCGCACGTCGTCCGCCGCTTTTTCGGTCGGCGGGATCACCGGGAATTCGTGTCCCTCCATGCTGTCCCTCCACCGGATGACGGAAGACGCGGAAAGCGTCGAGACGAACGCAAGAAACAGCGCGACGATTCTCTGAAACAATGCTTCAAACACGGCAAAAAATTCCTTTCACGTTATCTGTGATTCAACGTATATCTGAAATTGCTGAACAGGTGGTAGAAGTAATGCACCACGT
>JAFRTA010000256.1 GCA_017427315.1 Clostridia bacterium | reverse complement strand
TTGTTTTTATCGTACAGCTTTACGGCGGCGACTTCCGCAGCGGCGGCGAACAACAGCGCCGCGAAGGTCAGATACAGGGCCGAAGCCAGGAAAAAATCGCCCTGCAGGACGGAAGACAAGCCCCCGCGCCGCGATAAAAGCAGAATTGTGTAGTTTTCTCCGTCCCTTGTGCGTATGCTGTCCGCGCATTTCAATACGTCCCGCGTCGATTTGTCAAAGCCGTCGGCGATGCTTCTCAATGATTCGCTGTCCGCGCTGCAGGCGGAGACGTTTTTTTGCAGTTCGTCGTAAAGCCGGTTCCATCTGCGCCGATACGACGGATCCTTCATCAGATACCAGGAATAAAAAAAGAAGCTTTGCCCCTGTTCGATACTCGCCGTATACGTCTGCGTCCCGTCGTTCAGCCGGACGGTGAGCTCCTTTTCCCCGTCCGTCGGAGCTTCGATCCCGTTTTTGTTGCGAAGCAGGAGGGTCATTTCGACCGGGATAAACGCACCGTCTTTTTCGCAAACGGAAAGGCGCGTGATATCGAGATACATTTTGTCCTCGTCCGCATTGTGCGTGAAACGCTGAATCTGCCTTTGTGCTTCGGCGTTGATATACGGATCGAGACAGAGGACCGCGTGGACGCTCTGCCCGTCCGACGTTTCGATATCTGTTTCTAAAATCACGCCGGAACGCGAGACGATATTGCCCTCGCCGTCCGTCAATACGTACATCAGCGGATAAGACGCTGCGGAAAACGCCTCGGTGACAACGGGCGCGAAATGTGTATCGAACAGGCTGCGTAAAGCCGAAGCTGTTATCCCTTTTGTAATATCCATCAGATCCTGATGTTGCTGCGATATCAGCTGCATCGCCTTTTCAAATTGTCTTCTGTCAAGCTCGGTACAGAGGAAAAACGCGCCGAGAAGAGAGAGGGCGTACATAAAACATACCACAGCCGCGATCAGACAGATCCATTTTTTCTTCGACATTGTCATAACGCCTCCTCAAACCGGTACCCCATACCGGATACCGTTTGTATGTATGTTCCGTATTCGCCGAGCGCCTTTCGGATATTCTTGATGTGCGTGTCGACGACGCGGTCGTCGCCTTCGAAATCGTAGCCCCAGACGCGCGAGAGGATCAGGCTCCGGCTCAGAACGATCCCTTTGCGTGACATCAGATACTGCAGGATCGCAAAATCCTTCGCGCTCAGAGGAATTTTCCTGTTTCCTGCAAAAGCCCTTCCGCGCCGCGCGTCAAGCGAGATCTGTCCGGCGGTTATTACGTCGCGCCCGGAAGCTCCCGTATTCCGCCGGATCACCGCAAGGCATTTTTCGCAAAGGACGGACAGCGGAAATGGCTTGACGATATAATCGTCTGCGCCCGCGCCGTAGCCCTTCAGCAGATCGCGCTCTTCGCCGAGCGCGGAGAGAAACAATACCGGCGTATTGCAGATTTTACGGATCCTTCCGCATGCTGCGACGCCGTCCGTGTTCGGCATCATCACGTCCAGAATGATCAGATCGAATACGCGCAGCCGAGCCAGGTCTGTCGCCTCTTCGCCGTCTTTCGCGAGCGTGACTTCAAAGCCGTTCGCCGAGAGATATTCTTTTACTGCACGCCGGAGCTTCGGATCGTCGTCTGCAAAGAGAAGCTGATACATATCCGTCAACCCTTTCAAATAACTTAAATGGCAGGTAAGTCGGTTATTCCTCCCTGCTCTGAAACAAAGTCTAAAACAAAAATGTGTTGATTTTGTGTCGCAGGTACGAATTTTGAGAATCCGGATTCGGAATAATGGCGCAGCGTCGAACGCGAAGCGGTTCTTTGTTATAAAAACGTTGACAAAAAAAGAAAATATCCTGAAATAATAATAGAATCATTGATCCGCGGAATGTTCGATATGGGCGGTTTATATCACGACTTGCGGGAAAGCATCGGTAAAGAGATCGATCTTGTGACGACGCAGACGCCGGAGCAGACCAGTACGCGGCAGCGCACTCCGCTGTTCGTAGAGAATTTATATGCGGAAAGGGTGCGGATATATTGAAAAACAGAATATTTCAGAGAACAGTCCGTCTAAGTGCGGACTGCTTTTTGCTGAAAAATAAGAACTGCCGATAACGATAAAAACAATCCGATCTGTATTGATTTTTTTTCGGGATGTGCTATACTGAAAGAAAAAACGGGAGCGATCAGAATGAATAAGAATACCAAAACCGCCCTGACCGACTGCTTCACGCTCGCAAACGGCGTGAAGATCCCCTGCATCGGCTACGGCACCTGGCAGACGCCGCACGACGGCACAACGGCAAAATGCGTAAAGACCGCCATCGAAAAGGGCTACCGCCATATCGACACCGCGTTCGCTTACTGCAACGAGGACGAGGTCGGCGAGGGCGTGCGTGCCTCGGGCGTCGCCCGCGACGGGCTTTTTATTACCACGAAGCACTGGGTCACCGAGCGCGGCTATGAAAAGACGCTCGCCGCAGTCGATACTTCCCTGAAGCTGCTCGGGCTGGACTATATCGACCTGTACCTCGTCCACTGGCCCTGTGTCGCGAAGTGCTCGCCGGACTGGAAGCAGATCAACGCCGAGACCTGGCGCGGCTTCGAGCGCGCCGTGAAGGACGGGAAGATCCGCGCGATCGGCGTGAGCAACTACCAGCAGAAGCACATCGAGGCTCTGTGGGAGACCTGTGAAATCAAGCCGATGGTCAACCAGATCGAGTTCCATCCGGGCTATACGCAGTACGACAACGTGGTATGGTCTCAGGAGAACGGGCTTCTTGTCGAGGCGTGGAGCCCCCTCGGCAGCGGCGCGGTGCTGAAGGACGCGTTCCTTGCCGGGATCGCGGCGAAATACAAGAAATCCGTCGCGCAGCTCTGTGTGCGTTTCGCCCTGCAGTGCGGCGTTCTGCCCCTGCCGAAATCCACGGACCCCGACCGGATCGCCGCGAACGCGGACGTGTTCGATTTCGTGATCTCCGACGGGGACATGCGGGCGATCTTCGATATGCCCACCCTCGGCTTCAGCACTTATCTTCCCGAGGACGCGCCGGCGGATGCATTAGCAGGTCAATGACCTGCTGATGCAATGATATTCGTCCTTTCAGACGAATGATATATGCCTTTGGCATATGATATTCCCTTCGGGAATGATATACCTTCGGTATTGTTCGGACGAATATTATATCATAACGAGCGAAGCGAAGGTATATCATACGTGCTACAGCGCGTATATCATGCTGCGGACGCAGCATATCATTGTATCTACTTTCATAGAGGTATTGTATTATGGACATGCAGCATCTGGAGCCGTTTGCATGGGGATACATGCACGCGCCGAAGCCGGACGCGGAGACGCGCATCGCTTACGGTATCAAAACTTGGGCGGAGCTGATCCCGCTTGAGCTCGATATATCGAATTGGTTCGTCGCCCCGCTTGGGCGGATGGGCTGTCAGGCGGTCAGCTATCAGCGCGCCGACGGCATCTGCCTGAACGAGGGCGCGCGCGACCGCAATATCAAAGAGTATCCCGATATGGAGGAAATGATCAACGTTTATTTCGATTATTTCCGTCCCTATGAGACCATGCGCATCATCAGCAAATACCGCACGCCCCTGCAGGAAAAGCTGGAGATCAACAAATGCGCCTGGGCGGCGGGTGGCGGTCACAGCAATCCCGATTACGAGATGCTCCTTCGCGTCGGCACGAAAGGGATCCGCGATAAGATTGCCCGCTTCCGTAAGATCCACTCCGACAGACAGGATCTCTACGACGCGTTCGAAATGACGCTCGACGCGCTTGAGACCGTGGCGCGCCGTCTGCGGGATATGGCGAGTGAGCGCCTTGCGGGCGCGTCTGAAGAAGACGAAAAGGTGCTTTCGCGCCTGATCGAAGCCTTCGACAATATCCCGCAGAATCAGCCCCGCAATTTCTTTGAGGCCTGCGAACTGTTCTGGCTGTGCTTCGCGTTTCTCGACGTGGATTCTCCGGGCCTGTTCGATTACGCCCTCGGCGCGTATTATGAGAACGACGACGCGGACGACCGCTGGGCGTGCCTTGAAAAGCTGTGGGAGCTGTTTCACAAAACGAGAACGTGGAATTTATGCGTCGGCAGAAGCGACGAATTCGGCGGCGACCACACCTGCGCTCTGACCTATGACGTTTTGCGCATGGCGCGGGAGAAAAAATACGATACGCCGAATCTCACCATGCGGGTGCATCCCGGCACGCCGGACGAATTGTGGAAATCGGCGGCCAAGACCCTTGCCACCGGTATCGGCATGCCCGCGATCTATAACGACGAGGTGGTCTGTCCCGCGCTGGAGGCCATCGGCGTGCCCGCTTCGGATTCGCATCTTTACTGCATGAACGGCTGTAATCAGATCGATATTTTCGGCAAGTCCCACATGGGTCTGGAGGACGGCGAGATCAGCGTCGCCAAGGCGCTGGAATTTGCCCTGTTCAACGGCGTCTGCAAATTCTCGGAAGAAAAGCTGGGGCTTGAGACCGGCGACGCGTCGAAGTTTGAGACCTTCGGCGAGCTGATGGACGCATATAAAAAGCAGATCGAGTATCTGGCGGATTATATCACCTCAACTTCAAACAAGGCGCAGGAGTGCTTTGCCCTTTACGCGCCGAATCCGTGGAAATCCGTGATCGTGCAGGGCTGTATCGAAAAAGGGCTTGATTACAAGAACCGCGGCCCGATCTACGGGCACGGCCAGGTGCTCACCGAGGGGCTGCCCGACACGGCGGATTCCCTCGCCGCGGTGAAGCATTACGTATTTGACGAAAAGAAATATACCATGGCGCAGCTCGTCGACGCACTCGATAAGGATTTCGAGGGGTACGACGGGCTTTATCGGGATCTCTCGACGTGGCACAAGTTCGGCAACGACCTCGACGACGTTGACGCGATCTATGCGGAGATCACCGACCACCTGTACCGGTATTTCCGGACGAAAAAGACCTTCCGCGGCGGCGTGTTCGGCGTGGGCTGCTCCACCTTCCACCGCGCCCCGAATTACGGCTTTCACTGCGGCGCGCTGCCCAACGGCAAGAAAAAGGGCGAAAAGCTGCTCGCCGACTCGATCGGCGCGTCGCCCGGCTGCGATAAATGCGGCCCCACGGCGCTGCTCAATTCCGTCATGCGCGGCAATCAGTACCTCGCCACCAGCGGCAACGTCATGCAGATGAAATTCAATAAATCGCAGTTCAATACCGCGACCGGCATGACGGCGTTCATCGCCCTCGCGAAGACCTATTTCGCGGGCGGCGGGCAGACCCTGCAGATCAACGTCGTCTCCCGCGAGGAGCTGCTGGACGCGCAGCTCCACCCGGAGAAGCACGAAAACCTGATCGTCCGCGTGGGCGGCTTCAGCCAGTATTTCATCAAGCTGCCGCTCCCGCTGCAGGAGAACATCATCGCGAGGACCGAGAATATCATGTGACGCGGCTGCCGCATCGCTCCGATTGCCGCAAAGAGGCGTAATTAAGAAAATGACGGGCACGATTTTCGACATTCAGAGATTCAGCATCCACGACGGTCCGGGCATCCGGACCACCGTGTTTTTCAAGGGCTGCGATCTGCGCTGTCTCTGGTGCCATAATCCCGAATCGCAGAGCCCGAAGCCGGAGCTGATGTTCTATAAAGAAAAATGCGTCGGCTGCGGGCAATGCAAAAAAATCTGCTCCCGCGCGTTCACCGCGGACTGTATTTCTGAGGGGAAATGCGTCCCCGCCTGCCGTCACGGCGCGCGGGAGATCAGCGGCAGGACGGAATCGATGCAGAGCGTCGCCGCGACCGTCCTGCGGGATAAAGCGTTTTACGCGCAGTCGGGCGGGGGAGCGACGCTCTCCGGGGGAGAGCCGCTGCTGCAGGCCGATTTCGCCGCGGAGCTGCTGTCGATCCTGAAAGAGAACGGCGTGCATACCGCGGTCGAGACCGCCGGGAACGTCCCGTTTTCCGTTTTTGAGAAAATAATGCCTCTTGTCGATCTGTTCCTTTACGATATCAAGGGGATCGACGCGGAAAAGCACAAAAAGAACACGGGCGTTCCCAATGAGAGGATCCTCGGAAACGCCCGCGCACTTGCGGAAACGGGGAAAGATATTCTGTTCCGTATGCCCTATATCCCCGGGTATAACGACGCCGAGGCGCCCGCCGTCGCCGATTTCGCGCGTTCACTCGGCAAAGACCTCGAGCTGATGGCGTATCACGAGATCGGCGCGGGCAAATACGCCGCCCTCGGCAGAGAATACCCGACCCCCGACGCCGCGCCGCCCGACCCCGTGTTTATGAAAGACGTCGCGGCAAAGATCGGGGCGAGATATGAGTGGAGCGGAGTGTAAATTCTGATTTGTCGCTGCGTTGGGCGGCACCGTCAGTAGCACGGCAGACCTCTGCCGTTTCGTGCGGCGGTGTGGGTATGCGGCGGCTTGCCGAAGCATACCCCGCCGTCGTGCGATCATTTGATTGCTCCAAAAATCCATATATATCAACGTTGAACGCCGTCGGGACGGGACGACATTTCATGCCGCCCGTCCGCAACGTCGCTCAAAACGGCAGGGGTCTGCCGTGCTACCATGTGTGCCGTACGCCGTGGTAACCAGCCCGGCAAATCAGTATTTCACAAAATACATCAGCGCGGTGCTGTCGGTATAATACAGATCCGCGCAGTTTGCCGAGCGCAGCAGGCAGGTGCCGTCGTAGCGCAGCGGCAGATAGGCGCAGTCCGCCGAGAGCGCGGCGAGCGCCGTATTCAGCGCCGCGGCCGCGTCCGCGCCGGCAGTCGCCATCGAAAGGCGGGCGAATGCATCGTCGAAGACTTCGGAGGCGTAATTCATCAGGTTTCCGGATGCGCCGGTAACGAAGCGCGAGAGAAAATCGACGGGGGAGCATTCCTTCGCCTCGAGCGGATAGTACGCCGCCTGATACTCGCCCTTCGCGACCGCGGTTTGAAGCTCGGCGTCGCCGACGGGGCTGATCCGGATATTGACCGGCACGCCGAGCGACTTCTGCCAGTGCTGCATCTGCTGCTTTAAAAGCTCTTCGTGCCGTTCGGCGCAGAGAATCACGATCTCCGCCTCGTCGTCGTCAAGCTCCGCCAGCCCGTCGCGCAGCGCGTCTTTCGCCGTTCCTGCGTTTTCCGTGGGGGGCAGATTGCCCGTCGTGCCCGCGGGCAGCTTCGGCACGGTGTTCCGCGGAAAATATCCCACGGCTTCGTCGTCGAACAGCGATTTGTTCACGCTGCGCGTCAGCGCCTGCCGCAGGGCGGCGATGGAAGTGCCTTCGCCCGCGCAGTTGAAGATCAGCGCATACAGAACGTCGTCGATATCCTCCAGCGTATATTCGTCCCCGACCGCGTCCCGGTCGAACGCGGCGGTGCTCGTGACGCCTGCGGCATAGGTGCCCGCGGCGAGTTTTTCGTTCATTTTCGCCGCGTCGTCGTTCAGATAAAACCAGACGGAGTCGGCGAAAGCTTTGCGGGGCCCCTTGTAACCGGCGTATTTCGCGATGCGGAAATAGGTCTTCGTTTCCCATCGCGTGAGCGCGTAGGGCCCGTTGGTCAGCAGATATCCGATGCCGAGGCCGTATCTGCCCGCGCAGAGATTGAAAAATTCCTCGCAGCAGGGCGCCGCGGCGGGATGCGCGAGCTTTTTCAGCAGATCCGCGTCCTCATACGCGGTCGAGATGGTCAGCGTATCGTCCGATACGGCTCTCACGCCGATGCTCTCGGGCGCGGCGGCGCCGGTGCGCGCCTCGTAGAAGCCCGCGATCGCGTCGAACATGTAGCTCCACGGCGAATTCGTCTGCGGCGAGGCCAGACGCTGCAGCGCGAAAACGAAATCGTGCGCGGTGAAGGCGGGAGCGTATTCTTTCGGGATTTTTCCCTCAAATGTTTTTTTCACGGTATCGGAGACGCGCCATACCAGGTCTTTGTTCAGACGGAATGTGTATTCCGCGCCGTTTTTCTCCCATTTTTCCGCCGCGGCGGGGCGGATCTCGCCGTTTTTATCCTGTGTGACAAGACAATCGAAGACGTTTGCGTTCACGGTCAGTGCGGTGGGCGACGAGGCGTACTGCGGGTCGAACGTCCGCACGTCGTCAAGCACGGGATAGGCGAGATTCACGCTCTTGGCGCGGTTGCAGCCCGAAAAGAACGAGGCGATGATGACAAGGGAGAGAAAAACCAGGAAAAAACGATTTTTCAACGGGGTTCCCTCTTTCTTTATTCATTCCTGTATTTGCATGTGAATTGAATTATAACAGAATCCGGCGGGAATTTCCATAGTTTTTTGAGAAATTCTGATTTATGCGCGCAGCGCATAAATCGGAATTTGGCTCTTTTCTTAATTCCGTGAAAATGGTATAGAAAAGGGAAAAGAAATGTGATAAAGTGAATACGGTGATGGAAATGAACGGATTCACGAATTATGAAGAAATGTTCGCACAATCGATAGGATTAACAGATCCGTGGCA
>JAFRTA010000255.1 GCA_017427315.1 Clostridia bacterium | reverse complement strand
TTTACGGCGAACGGTGTATATCTTCGCTCTTGTCTGCGGGGTATCGCGTGGAAAAATTCGTGATCCCGCACGGCGAGCAGTCGAAGAACGCCTCGCAGTTTATCCGGCTTCTTAATTTTCTTGCGGAAAATCGCTTTACCCGCAGCGACGCGGTCGCGGCACTCGGCGGCGGCGTGGTCGGGGACCTTGCCGGCTTCGCAGCGGCGTGCTTTACCCGCGGGATGAAATTCGTGCAGATCCCGACGACGCTGCTCGCCGCGGTGGATTCCTCCGTCGGCGGCAAGACGGCGATCGACCTCGACACGGGCAAAAACCTCGCGGGCGCGTTTTATCAGCCCGAGGTCGTGATCTGCGATTATCTGACCCTCGATACGCTGCCCGACGATATTTTTGCCGACGGCTGCGCCGAGGTCATCAAATACGGCGTGATCGCCGACGCAGCGTTTTTTGAATTTCTGAAACAGCCGGTCAAAGAGAACATAGAAAAGATTATCACCCGCTGCGTCGAGCTCAAGCGCGACGTGGTCGCCGCGGACGAGTTCGACAACGGGATCCGTTTTATCCTGAATTACGGGCACACGATCGGGCACGCGGTGGAAGCGAGCAGCGATTTCACGCTCAGTCACGGCAGGGCCGTCGCGATCGGCATGTGCGCCGAGGCGCGCGCCGCGGCGGCAATGGGGATCTGTTCCTCTGACTGTGCCGACGCGGTCGAAGCGCTCGTGCGCTCCTACGGCCTGCCGGCCCGCTCGCCCTACGACGCGCGGACGCTGACCGAAAAGGCGCTCTACGATAAAAAGCGCCGCGGCGGACAGATCTCCGTCGTCTTACCGACAGAGATCGGCAAATGCCGGGTAGAAAAGCTTCCTGTTGAAGAGCTTTATGATTTTATCAGGGCGGGGATCGAATGAATATCCTGATCGAAAACGGCGCGTTCGGGGGTACGGTCCGCGCGCCCGCGTCGAAATCCGCCGCGCACAGGCTTCTGATCTGCGCGGCTCTCGCGCAGGGGGAGACGGAACTGGAATGCAGCGACGTGTCAAAGGATATCGCCGCCACCGCCCACTGCCTGAACGCCCTCGGCGCGCGGATCGAACGCACGGAAAACGGTTTTTCCGTTATCCCCGTCGACTTCGGCCGACTGCCGGAAAAGGCGGTATGCCGCTGCGGAGAGAGCGGTTCCACGTTCCGTTTCCTGATCCCCGTCGCCGCGGCGCTGGGGATCGATACGGATTTTCTGCCCGAGGGCAGATTGCCGCAGCGTCCCCTTTCGCCTCTTTATGAAGAATTGATCGTCCACGGGACCCGGATGTCCGCGCAGGGGAGCGTTCCGTTTTCGGTGCGCGGTAAACTGACCGCGGGGGACTATGCGCTGGCGGCGAACGTCTCTTCGCAGTTTATCAGCGGGCTTCTGTTCGCCTTGCCGCTTGCGGAAGGCGAAAGCAGGATACGTCTTACGGGGAAATTCGAGTCCCGTTCTTACGTGGATATGACCGTCGGCGCGCTGCGCTTATTCGGCGTTCCGATCGGCTTTGAAAACGATACATATACCTTATCCGGCTGCGAATACCATACGCCCGGCTTTGTCCGCGCCGAAGGCGACTGGTCGAACGCCGCGTTCTGGCTTTGTGCCGGAGTAACCGGCTCCGCGTCTGTGACCGTGACGGGGCTTTCCTCCGATTCCCTTCAGGGCGACCGGGCGATCGTTGACATATTGAAAGACTTCGGCGCGCGGATCGAAACGGACTGCGACCGCGCGACCGTTTATCCCTCGCAATTACGGGCGATCCGTATCAACGCGGAGAATATTCCCGACCTTGTGCCCGTGCTCGCCGTGACGGCGTGCGCGGCGGAGGGAGAGACTGTTATTTATAACGCCGCGCGTCTGCGGCTCAAAGAGAGCGACCGCCTGAACTCCGTCTGCGCGCTGATCCGTTCGCTCGGCGGCGAAGCCCGGGAAACGGACGACGGGCTTGTGATAACGGGAAAAATACTTTCCGGCGGCGTCTGCGATTCCTTCGGTGACCACCGCATCGCCATGAGCGCCGCCGTCGCATCCATACAGTGCGGCGGAAATGTGACCGTCACCGGCGCGGAAGCGGTCGGCAAATCCTATCCCCGGTTCTGGGCGGACTTTGCCGCGCTCGGCGGCAGGATAAAGAATGGATACTGGATCATGAATAACCAAATTGACCATTAGGAAAGCAGGTGAAATCATGTCGTTTCAATTCGGAAACAATATCAGAATCCGGATCTTCGGTCAGTCTCACTCCGAGGCGGTGGGCGCAACGGCTGAGGGGCTGCCCGCGGGCTTCGGGATCGACTTTGACGATTTAGGCGCGTTCCTTGCGCGCCGCGCGCCGGGGCAGGCGCTCACGACGCCGCGCGTCGAGAAAGACGAGCCGGTCTTCGTCTCCGGCGTGACGGACGGCGTACTGAACGGCGAGACGCTGAAGGTGCTGATCTACAATCGGAACACCCGCTCGAAGGATTATTCCGAACTGCGCGCAAAGCCCCGGCCCGGGCACGCGGACTATCCGGCGCACGTCAAATTCAGCGGCGGGAACGAGATCGCGGGCGGCGGGCAGTTTTCCGCGCGGCTGACCGCGCCTCTGTGCGCTGTCGGCGGGATCATCCTGCAGATCCTGCGGCAAAAGGGGATCGAGATCTGCGCGCATATCGAAAGCGTCGGCGGGATCGGCGACGTCCGTTTCGATCCCGTCGATCCGCAGACCGGACTGTTCGGGCAGATCAAAGGGCGTTTTCCCGCAGTGATCGATCCCGCGGCGGGCGAAAAAATGAAAACAAGAATCGAAGAAGTACGCGCGTCTGGCGACAGCGTCGGCGGCGTCGCGGAATGCAAGATCACGGGTCTGCCCGCCGGGGTCGGCGGCGCAGGCTTCGGCGGTCTTGACGGCGCGATCGCGTCCGCAGTGTTCGGCATTCCCGCCGTCAAGGGCGTGGAATTCGGCGCAGGATTTGCGTCCTCGCGCCTTTGCGGCAGCGAAAACAACGACGAGTATTACTTTGATGAAAACGGCGGCGTGAAAACGTATACCAACAACTGCGGCGGCATCCTCGGCGGCATGTCGGTTGGTATGCCCGTGATCTTCCGCGTTTCGTTCAAGCCGACGCCCTCGATTTCGCGTGAGCAGCGCACGGTCAATCTCGAAACGGGGAAAAACGATATACTCACGGTGCGGGGCAGGCACGATCCCTGCGTCGTGCTTCGCGCCGTGCCCGTCGTCGAAGCCGCGGCGGCGATCGCCGTATACGATATGATGCGCGGATAACGGCGGGAAATCTCCCGGACAACGGAGGCGGATTTATGGATATTACGGAATACAGAAAACGGATCGACGAAGTCGACCGGCAGCTCGTCGGGCTTTTTGAAGAGCGTATGCGGATCTCGGCGGGAATCGCGGAATACAAAAAAGAGCGGGGGCTTCCCGCCCTCGACGCGTCGCGCGAACGGGCGAAGCTCGCGGAGATATCAAAGATGAGCGCGCCGGAATTCCGGTCGTATAACGGCGTTCTTTTCTCACAGATCATGGAGCTGAGCAAGGCGTATCAGCAGGGCGTTCTGCGGCCGGACTGCGAATTGAAGGAGCAGATCCTCGCCGCGATCGAACATACCGACCGCCTGTTCCCCGAATACGCTCCCGTCGCATGTCAGGGAGTGGAGGGCGCGTATTCCCAGCAGGCGTGCGACAAGCTGTTCAAAACGCCGGAGATCATGTACTGTAAGACATGGGAGAACGTCTTCGCCGCGGTAGAGAGCGGCATGTGCCGCTTCGGCGTGCTGCCCATCGAAAACAGCACCGCCGGTTCTGTGAACAAGATCTACGACTTGATGGCGGCGCACAATTTCTATATCGTCCGTTCTGTGCGTCTGCGTGTCTGCCACAGCCTTCTTGCGCCGCGGGGCGTAAAGAAGGAGGATGTCAAAGAGATCTATTCCCACGAGCAGGCGATCAGCCAGTGCGCGGGCTTTTTGCGTTCCCTCGGCGGCGTGCAGGCGCGCGTCTGCGAGAATACCGCGGTCGCCGCGAAAACCGTCGCCGAAAGCGGACGGCGGGACGTCGCCGCGCTCTCGTCGCATACCTGCGCGGAGCTGTACGGCCTGAGCGAGATCGCCTCGTCCGTGCAGGACAGCGGCAGCAATTACACGCGCTTTATCTGCATCTCAAAAAAAATGGAGATCTATCCCGGCGCGGACAAGACGAGTGTCATGGTCGTTACTCCGAATAAACCCGGCGCGCTGTATAAGGTGCTGTCGCGCTTTTTTGCGTTGGGGATCAACCTCATCAAGCTGGAAAGCCGCCCGATCCCGGACCGTGATTTTGAATGGATGTTCTATTTCGACCTTGACACGCAGGTCTATTCCGAGCAGTTCGTTCGCCTGGTCTGCGAGCTGGACGGGTTATGCGATCGGTTTAAATATCTGGGCAGTTACTCCGAGATCATATGACGGGATGTGATCGTATGGAAAAGAAATTCGGACTTTTGGGACGGAAGCTCTCCCACAGCTTTTCCCCTCAGATCCACCGGTATTTGGGAGATTATGAATATCTGCTCTATGAGAAAGAGCCGGAACAGGTCGAAGAGTTCGTGCGGTATTATCCGCTCGACGGCTTCAATGTGACGATCCCCTATAAAGAGACGGTGATCCCGTTCTGCACCTCGATTTCCGATGAAGCGAAAAAGATCGGTTCCGTCAATACGATCGTGCGGCGCGGCGGTAAAATATCCGGGTACAATACCGATTATTTCGGTTTCACGTTTCTCCTGAAAAACGCGGGGATCGAACCCGCCGGAAAAAAGGCGGTCGTGCTGGGTTCCGGCGGCGCGTCCAAGACCGCGCAGGCGGTGCTGCGGGACCTCGGCGCTTCTTCGGTGAAGGTGATCGGCAGAAATATGCCCGATAATTACGAGAATATCGAAAAACATTACGACGCCGGGATCATCGTCAACGCGACGCCCGTCGGCATGTATCCGAACAACGGCGAAAGGCTCCTTGACCTTTCACACTTCACAAACTGCCGCGGCGTCGCGGATATGATCTACAACCCCGCGCGCACCGCGCTTTTGCTCGACGCGGAGCGTCTGGAAATTAAAAATACGAACGGACTCGGGATGCTCGTCGCGCAGGCGAAAAAGGCTGCGGAGATCTTTCTGCAGACGACCTTCGACGACGCTCTGATCCCGCGGATCACGGAAGCGATCGAATGCGAGACGAAGAATATCGCCCTGATCGGCATGCCCGGCTGCGGCAAATCCAGCGTGGGAAAAGAGCTCGCCCGTCTGACCGGAAGACCCCTGATCGAGACGGACGAAATGATCCCCGACCGCGCGGGGAAGAGCATCAAAAAGATCTTTGCCGAGGACGGCGAGGACGTCTTCCGTAAAATCGAAACGGCGTGCCTTGCCGACGCTTCGAAAAAAAGCGGCTGCGTCATCGCCACCGGCGGCGGCGTCGTCACGCGCCCGGAAAACCTCGACCTGCTGCGGCAGAACAGCGTGATCGTTTTTCTTGACCGCGACCTCACGGCGCTTCCGGTAAAGGGCAGACCGCTTTCTCAAAAATACGGACTTGAGGAGCTTGCCCGCGCGCGTCTTCCCCTTTATAACGCTTGGTGCGATCTTAAAATCGAAAACGAAGGCGTGCAGAAAACCGCCCGCCGGATCATCAAAGGACTGAAGCTCGAGGAAGGAGAGTGAGCCGGAATGCGAAAGCTCTGCGGAGCCGATAAGCGTAAGCTCGGCATCAATATCGACAGAGGTGTGTTGTGGGGCGTCGAGGCGTTCGCGCGCGAGGTCGCCGCGGCGGGCTTTGATTGTGTGTTTACCATGGGGACGGACGCGGATCACGTCGATCGTGTCGCGTCGCTGTGCCGCGAAACGGGGCTTGCGTATGAATCCCTGCACGCGCCGTTCTCCGGGATCAACGCGATGTGGTTTCACGATGAGGCGGCGGAGGCTATGTTCGCGAAACTCTGCCGGAGCGTCGATCTTGCCGCGGAATACGGCGTTCCGATCGTCGTGGCGCATTTAAGCTCCCGCGACGACGCGCCGCACGTGACGGACGCTGGGATCGAAAATTTCACCCGTTTCGTCGCTTACGCAAAAGGAAAGGGCGTCGCAGTCGCGTTCGAGAACCAGCGCAAGCTCGGCAATATCGCCGTGCTCTTCGAGCTGTTCGAAAACGACCCGTCCGTCGGCTTCTGCTGGGACGTGGGGCACGAAAAGTGTTTCGCCTACGGCAGGGAATATATGCCCCTGTTCGGCAAACGCTGCATCTATACGCATATCCACGACAATCACTGCGTCCACGAGGGCGACGAGCATCTGCTGCCCTTCGACGGCGCGATCGACTATGAAAAAACCGCCCGGCGGATCGCCGAGGCGGGATATCGCGGCACGCTGACGCTGGAGCTTGCGCTGCCTGAAAATCCGGGCGACCGCTATGCGGAGCTCACGGCGCGTGAATACGCGGAAAAAGCGTTCGCCGCCGCGGACAGGATCAGAAAACTGTGTGAGGAGGCGGATTCGGAATGCGGCTGCTGATCATCAACGGTCCGAACCTGAATTTTCTCGGTATCCGCGAACCCGAGATCTACGGGAATCGGGATTTCAGCGCTCTTATCGCTCTCTGCAAACAGACGTGCGCAGAGCTCGGGATCGAATGCGAGACCTATCAGTCGAACCATGAGGGCGACATCGTCGACCGCATCCAGGCGGCGTACGGCAAGGTCGACGGCATCGTCATCAACCCCGCGGCGTATACGCACACCAGCGTCGCGATCCCGGACGCGCTCAAAGCGGTGGGAATCCCGACGGTCGAGGTGCATCTGTCCGACATCAACTCCCGAGAGGAATTCCGCAGGCATTCGTTCGTCTCGCCCGTCGCGGTAAAAACGATCTGCGGCAGGGGCTTCGACGGCTACGTCGAGGCGATCGGTTACCTGAAGGAGTATATAAATAAATTCTGATTCAGCGGAGCTGAATCAGAATTCAGGTGCCGGGTTTTGGGCGCCGGGTGTTGGATCAATGAAACCGATACGAAGTGTGTAAATTTAACGATATCCGGCACCCAACACCGAACACCCAACACCTGTAAATACTGATTTATCAAAACAGCGCGTAAATGAACGTAAACACCGAGTTTGCCGAGATGAAGAAAAACACAAGGCCGAGCACAACGAGGATGATCACGATCGGCAGCAAAAACAGCAGCTTGTTTTTTGCGAGGAAAAACATCAGGTTGTTCAGCGTTCCGAGGAAGCCCGTCGAGCCCTTCTTGTATTCGTTCTCGTGATAGGGGAGATACGCGGGCTTGACCGCGCACGCGTCCTGCCATGATACGAATTCGTATTTTTTTGCCGTGCTCCGCCGCAGGAATAGCGCGGGGATCAGCATGATAACGTAGACGGGGATCATCAGAATACGAAGAATGTATTTTCCGATGAAATTTCCGAATTTCTGCATCAGGCGCATCAGAGGTTTCAGCGCCGGCGGGTAAAAGCCGCCGAGCAGGAAAACGATCCCGCCGAGCGCGGTCACGATCCAATATATGACGCAGGATACGCCTACGGAAGAAAGCGCTTTTAAGAAGAAAACGAAAAACAGAACGACGCCGAGGATCAGTCCGAACCAACTGCAGGAATTGATTTCTTTCTTGAGCTCATTCGCGGCGCGCTGCTCGGAAAAAGACGCAAACGCGTTTTTTTCTTTTTTTCTTTTGTTCGCCATGCTTATTTCCCTCCCTTTGTATCGGGTTTCGGCTGTTTTGCCTTGTCGAATCTCCGCCCGCCGATAAACGCGAAGTCAATACCCGATTTCATAAAGGTGCGGTAAGCGTCGGCGGCGGTGTTGACGATCGGCTCATGGTTGACGTTATACGAGGTATTGATCATCACGCTGCAGCCGGTCAGCTTTTTAAACTCGGTCAGGATCGCGTGGAAGCGCGGATTATCCGCCTTATCGACCGTTTCGATCCGGGCGGAATAATCGATATGCGTCACCGAAGGAATATCCGACCGGGCGAGCGAGGCGGTTTTCGTGATGCTTGCGGCGCGTTCGGAGGGCTTCCTGCGGCTCTCCTTGACGGGGAATGTGAAGATCATATAGGGCGAATCGCCTTCGATGTCAAAGTATTCCCGGGCGTCTTCGGCGAGAACCGCCGGTGCGAAGGGCCGGAAGCCCTCGCGGAATTTGATCTGCGCGTTCAGATGCTGCAGCATCTCCGGGTCGCGCGCGTCCGCAAGGATCGTGCGGTTGCCGAGGGCGCGCGGACCGAATTCCGCTTTGTCCCATGCGACGGAAACGATTTTTCCCTGCGAGACGAGCTGCGCGATTTCGGCGTAAGCCTCTTTGTCTGCGACCTCGGTCCAGACGGCGCCGAGCTTTTTCAGCTTTTCGTCGTCCTCTTTGTCCTTCGGCTTGATTTCATACCCGAGGAAGCCGGCTTTCATCAGGTCTTTCCCGTTCGGCTTGCGCTCTGCGTCCGTGAGTCGATAGTATTCGTGCAGCGCGGCTCCCACAGCGCCGCCCGCGTCGCCCGCGGCGGGTTGGATCCAGATATTGTCGAAGATCCCGCTCGCGCGCAGCGCGCCGGTGCTCGTAACGTTCAGCGCGACGCCGCCCGCCATGACGAGGTTTTTCATGCCGGTTTCTTCTTTGATATGCTTCGCCGCGTTCAGCAGGATCTCGTTCGTCACCTGTTGGATGGACGCCGCCGCGTCGGCGTGAAAGTCGGTGATCGGCTCGTTCTTTCCGCGCGGGGGCTGCCCGAACAGCGCCTCGAATTTTTTATTGATCGTCTTGACGCCGTGGGCGTAGGAAAAATACTTCTGGTTCAGTACGAAGCTGCCGTCCGGTTCGATGCGGACGAGCTCTTTTTTTATCACGTCCGCGTATTTCGGCTCGCCGTAAGGCGCAAGGCCCATCATTTTATATTCGCCTTCGTTGATCTTGAAGCCCGTATAGAAGGTGAATGCGGAATACAGAAGCCCGAGCGAATTCGGGAATCGCAGCGCGTTCGTCAGCTTCAAATCGTTTCCCCTGCCGACACCCCAGCTCATCGTCGTCCACTCGCCGACGCCGTCCACGGTCAGGATCGCCGCCTCGTCGAAGGGGGAGGGGTAAAACGCAGACGCGGCGTGGCTCAAATGGTGCGAGAGAAAGACGACCATTCCTTTTTTCAGTCCGAGCTCTTTGCGGATCTTCTTTTCGATCCACAGCTTGCTGCTGATCCAGTCGGGCATCGAGGCGGTGAACTGCACGACGCTTTTCGGCGCGCCGATAAACGCGCTGGTCAGCAGTCTGCCGAATTTTTCGACGGGATCCTCGTAGTAAACGACCGCCGCGAGGTCCTCGGGCAGAATTTTCGCTTCGTCCATGCAGTAGGTGATCGCTTCGATCGGGAACGAGGCGTCGCCCTTGACGCGCGTGAAGCGCTCCTCCGACGCGGCGGCGAGGATCTCTCCGTCGCACACGACCGCCGCCGCGGAATCGTGATAGAACGCCGAGATGCCGAGTACGTATGTTTTTGCCATAGTCATCCGTCCTTTATCGTCTTTCATGGGTTGTAATCAATTTGCGTGAACGAGAAGCGTCAGCTCGGCCTCGGCGCCGTCTTTTATATCGGCGCGCAGGCAAAGGCCCGTAACGCGGTCGGGCGTGTCGTCCGTCCAGAGGTAAGCGCCGTCGCTTTTTTTGCCGAACGGCGACAGCGTGTGGTCGTCATATCCGAGTTCTTCGTTGATTTTCGCGTAGAAAAGCTCGATATCGTCAATGTCTTCGCCGCGGATCTCAACGCTTTTCAGATCCACGGGATTTTCAAACGAAACGCGGATATAATGCTCTCCGAGCGGGATCGTCAGAAAATACGGGACAATTTCTTTGCCGTGAGATTTGTACTGTTTTTCCTCGGAAAGTTTTTCCGAAGGATATGTGATCGTATATTCCGCAGATTGCGGCGAAAGGGAGACCGCCTGCGGAGAAACGCGGTAAGGGATCCATTCGTTGAGCAGAATATCCTTCCCGCGCAGGTCGGCGTCCTGCTTCTCCCCGAGGACGTCCGGGTAGTTTTCCAGCAGGATCTGTTTTAACTGCTGCGCGTAGAAGAAATGCGTCGCGCTGCCGGGATGCCCGTCGCCCGCGTTGACGTAATAATTCGCGGCGTGCTTTTTGTCTGCGAAATCATTCTGGAACGCGTCGATCGTCTCGTAGTACCTGATGTATCCGCACGCGGCGTAGATCTCCGGCAGAGGCTTGACGAGCGCCTTCGCGAGAGAGGCGTTTGGCGAAAAGGGCAGGTGCATGACCGCGACGTCGATCTGCTTTTCCGCGGCGAGCGCGTCGAGCGGCGCGACGAAGTTTTCCTCATAGTATTCGCGCACCTCGCCGGTCAGGATCGGCGTGAGCTCGCCGGTCAGATAGTAAGTCGCGTCCGTCTTGTATAACTGCTTTTCGGTCAGGTATGACGAGAGCTTGCTGTAGATCGCGGGCAGGACCTTGCCGAGCGTCGAGGAAAACGGCACGAGCGTGTTCGTGTCGATATATCTGACCGTTTCGTCCGCAAGGTCCCTGTCCAGCACTCTGCGGTCTACGCGCGGCTCGATCGGATCGTTGACGACGTATCCGATCAGGATCATATCGGGCTTCAGCACGTCGATCAGGTCGGTCTTGGTCAGCCAGTCGATCTCGTTGTAGGCGCTGACGCCGGGCGAGGCGACCGCGTCAAACCGGACGTTGTACCCTTCGGCGCGCAGCTCGTTTTCGAGCAGCCGCCAGAAAACCTCGTTGCGGTCAAGGCTTGCGTGCCCCCATACGAAGGAATCGCCGAGCACGACGATCCGTTTTGTGTTTTCGTCGTAGATATCCTGCCGCGGCATATCGTCGACCCACGGGAAGATCAGGTCCTTCGCGTTCCCGGCCGTCGACATCGTTTCCGGCAGGCTCAGGCGGATCAGCGGGTGGATGATCTTGTTGGCGGGGCTCCGTTCGAGGCCCATGGCGAACAGCCTCGTCGTTTCGTCCGCCGCGGCGTCCGCGGCTTCCCAATCGGAGACGGAGGATACTTCCAGGACTTTTTCCAGCGCGAAGACCGCGACGCAGATCAGCGCGACGGCGATCAGAAGGTTGCGCAGGACAAGCAGAAGCCTGTTCCGTTTTATCTTTGTTTTCTTGCCTTCCTTCGGCATGGTATCATCGACCTTTGGCATGGTATCATCGACCTTCGGCATGGTATCATCGACCTTTTCGTTAGGATGCGCGTGTTATTTTCAGCGTCAGCTCGCCGCCGTCCCGATCGGGGAATTCCGCATGGATCAGCAGAGACGTTACGCGGTCGTCTGTCACGTCGGACCATACGGAGCCCTCCCTGCTGCCGAACGCCGTCACGGTGAGGTCGTCGTACCCCAAAGACTCGTTGACGCGGCGGTAATACAGCTCGATGTTCTGGGCGCCGTCTGCAGCGATCTCAATTTTTTCGATATCTACCGGCACGGCGAATGAAAACGCGACATGGTCTTTTTCGAGCGGCAGCCGCAGATGGTAAGGTATTTGATCGAAGGAAAAAATACGGAACTCGTTCCCCGCGGCGGGATATTCGATCCGGTATTCCGAGACGTTATCGTCCGCATACAGGCATTCGCCGAGCGTTTTATACGGCATGGCGTCGTTGACGATCGGTCCCTGAACGTTCAGGTCGCGGTCTGCAGGCTCGCCGAGGAGATCGCAAAAGTCTTTTTTCAGAAAACGCTCCATATATTGCGCATAGAAATAATGCATCGCGGTGCCCGGATGAAAATCGGCAGGGTTGATCCTGTAATTTGCCGCGTGTTTTCTAGCGGCGAACCGGTGGAAAAAATCATGCGTCATGTCATAGACCCGCAGACGATCGTAGGTCTCGCAGAGTTCATGTAGCGGTTTGTATAGCTCCTTCTGAAGGATCTCCCCGCTGTCAACAACAAGAGGCATCAGAATGACAGGGATATCGTTTTGTGCGGCGAATCTGTTGAGCGGGGCCATAAAACGGACCTCAAAATTCCGGCGGCACTGCCCCTTGACGATCGGGGCGTAAATGATCTCCGTGACGCCGTCGGAGCCGACGCACAGGCCGTCGGAGGTGTACATCGTTTTTGCGATGGAATAGAGGCTGAGCCTGGCTGAAATGGTCGGGAAAAAGCGGCCGAATAACGCCGAAAAAAGATCGACCTTCGGACGCACATACTGCCGGTCTTCCCGAGTCGGGGAATTGGCCTCCGCTTCGGGATCGTTATAGAGATACCCGAAGACGATCAGATCCGGCTCAAGATCCGAAAACATCGTCGTTTCCGTGAGCCAACGGAGCTCGTCGTAAGACGTCGCGTTCGGCATGGCGACGCCGTAAACGCGAACGTTATAACCCTGAGCGCGCAGGCTCGTTTCGAGCAGCCGCCAGTAGACCTCGTTGCGGTCGATCATGGATTGTCCCCATGTGAAGGAGTCGCCGAGCACAACGATGTTGACAGTATCCTCATCATAGGGTAAACGGTCGTTCTGCATATTTGAGATCAGCGGATAATGCTTTTCCGGTTCGACAGCGAGCGCCTCGATCTCCTCCTGCGTCAAAGAGGAATAGATCGGGTCGTAATACGGGGAATCCGGCGGGATCGCGGCGAGAAGGTCGCGGTAGTCCGTTTTTTCCAGATGGTAGAGAAAAACATTGTCGTTTTCCTCGTCCCATTTTAAGAATTCAGGCGATCGGTCGTCGGTAATTACCATATTTTTACGCAGAGCAGTTTCCACCGAACAGAGAACGATCAGGGCGGAAATGAAGATGATCCCGAGGTTTCTGATCGCAACGAAAAGACGACGTCGAGAATTTTTCTTATTATGAATTAAATGCTTGCTTGCTCGCTTGCTTGCTCGCTCGCTCGGACGATCGTTATCGTTTTGCATAATTACATCCCTATCTGTGTTATGTGATTTGACTCTCTTTCGTCCCGAGCGCGATGCACCGTCACGCGCAATTCGCCGCCGTCCCGGTCGGGGAATTCCGCTCGGATGCACAGCCCCGTGACGCGGTCGTCCGTGCCGTCCGTCCAGCGGAAACCGTCTTCCGCCTTCGTCCCGAACGGCAGGAGCGTGTGGTCGTCGTAACCGAGCTTTCCGTCGATCCTCGCGTAATACAGCTCGATATCGGAGGCGCCGTCGGCGGAGATCTCCACGCTCGCGAGGTCGACCGGCTGCGCGAAGGAGACGCGGATGTATTCCTCGCCCAGCGCGAGCTTGAGGAAATAGCGCGAGATGGGGATGCCGTGGGCGGAATACCCTTTCGCCGCGGATTTGATTTCCGAGGGGTATGCGAGCGTGTATTCGGCGCTGTCCCGCGTCAGGGAGAGCTGCCGGGGCGACACGCCGTACGGAAGCCAATCGTTGATCAGCAGCGCGTTCGGGCGCAGGTCCTCGCCGGTCGGTTCCCCGAACATGTCGGCGTATTCGTCCGTCAGGACCTGCTCGAGATAGGTGGCGTAAAAATAATTGGTCGCGCTGCCGGGGTGTTGATCCGCGGCGTTGATGCTGTAATTGTTTTTGTGCTTCGCCGCGGCAAAGTCGTGGCAGAACGCGTCGAGACAGTCGTAAAACGTTACGTTCCCGCAGGAGCCGAAGATCTCATGCAGCGGCGCGTAGAGCGCTTTCTGCAGCACGTTGTCCGGGTAGGGGGGCAGGTTCATCACGACCGTCCGGAACGGCGCTTTCCCCGCGAAATCGTCGAGCGGCTTTGCGAAATGCTCCTCGAAATAAGCGCGGTTCTTCCCCTTCAGGATCGGGGAGAGCGTATCCGTCAGCAGGTATTCGCCCTCGCGGTCGTAAAGCGTTTTCGCCGTGACGTAGTTTTTGAGCCTGCGGGTGATATTCGGCAGGAGCTTGTTCAAAAGCCGGTAGCAGGGGATATCGTCCGTCACGTCCACGAGCGTGACGTCTTCGGCGAGCCCGCCGTCCCCGGCAAGGTCCCAGCGGCTGCCCTCGTCCGTCTCCGGATCGTTGCAGATATAGCCGAAAACCACGAGATCGGGCTTTAAATCCCGTACCAGAGAGGACTCGGTCAGCCACGCGAGCTCCTCGTAAGAATTCGCGCCCGGCGTCGCCACCGCGTCGACGCGCACGTTATACCCCTTGGCGCGCAGGGAATTTTCGAGCAGCCGCCAGAAGACCTCGTTCCTGTCGGTGCAGGAATAGCCCCAGACGAAGCTGTCGCCGAGCACGACGATCTCGACGGTGTCTTCATCGTAGATATCATCGCGCGGCATGTCCGCGATCAGCGGGTAGCCGCGGTAGTCCGCGCCGTCCGACAGGGGCGTTCCGGCGCTTTCCAGCAGCCTGCGCATCAGCAGGGTCGAGGCGATATCCTCGACCGGCTCGCGCTCCAGCGCCATCGAGAACAGCGCGTCGTTCTCCTCCGCGGCGTCCGCGTAATTAGCCGTCAGCTCGGCTTTTTCCCGCGCGCCGAGAATGATCTCCGCTGCGGCGACGGAAAGGATCGCGGCGGCGAAAACGATCAGGATATTCCGGATTACGGCTTTTTTCTTCATTGCGTGCGCTCCAAACGGCTCCGTTGCTTTATAATGAAAACATTATCTTTTTTTATAATAATACGTTTTAACCGAAATGTAAAGTTTTTTGCGGAATCTTTTTATATGCGGGCGTCAGCTTCATCGTCAGGACCGCGCCGCCGTCGTTTTCGCACTTCGCGTGGATCATCAGCGTCGTCACGCGGTCTGGGGCGTCGTCCGTCCGGACGCCGCCGTCCTGCGTCCCGAAGGGCCTGACCGTGTGGTCGTCGTAGCCGAGGTCTTCATTGATGCATCTGTAATAGATTTCCGCGTCCTCCATGCCGTCGCCGGCCAGCTCGATCCGCGCAAGATCCACCGGCTCGGCAAAGGAGAAGGAAAGATAGTTTTTCCCCAGCGGGAGCGTAAGATAATACGGAAGCGCATACCCGCAGACGAAATGCGGCTCGTCCGGGGAGGGATACGCGATCTCGTATACGGCGGAGCCGTCGTCTTCGACCCGGCGGGACAGGATTGTTTTGTACGGGAGCGATTCATCGATCGTCGGCGCCTGCGGGTTCAGGTCCCGCCCGACGGGTTCGCCGAGCAGGTCCGCGAAGTCTTCTTTCAGAAAAGACTCCATGAACCGGGCGTAGAAATAGTTCATCGCGCTGCCGGGATGGTGCTCCGCGATATTAATGTGGTAATTGGCTGCGTGTTTTTTGCTCGCGAACCCGTCGAAGAACGCGTCCGCGGTATCATAAAGACAGAGATGGCTGTAGTTCGGACAGACCTCGTGCAAGGGGCGGTAGAGCTCCTTCAACATGGTCTCGCCGACGTCGATCGCGAGCGGCATGACGACCGCGGGCACGCCGCGCCGGGCGGAAAAGTCGTCCAGCTTCGCGAGAAAATCCCTTTCAAACGTTTTCAGACACGCGCCCTTTAAGATCGGCGCGTCGATGACGGGCGCGCCGGGCGTATCCGCGCCGATATACAGGCCGTCGTGCGTATACATCGTTTTCGCGACAAGATAGTTTTTGAGCCGCGAAGCGATGTTCGGCACGATCCGTTCCGCCAGAGAAAAGAGGGGAGCGTATCGCTCATCGACGTCCACGTAAAGGGGCTTATCCCGATCCTCCGGGGCGTCGACCGCCCTTCTGTCCGGATCGTTGTACAGGTAGCCGAAAACGACCAGGTCCGGATCGAGTTCTTCCATCAGCGCAGTGTCCGTGAGCCATGACAGTTCTTCATAACAGTTCGCGCCGCACATCCCGACGCCGTAGACGCGCACGTTATAGCCCTGCGCGCGCAGGTTCGTCTCAAGCAGACGCCAATAGACTTCGTTCCGGTTCGTGACGGCCTGTCCCCAGGTGAAGGAATCTCCCAGCACGACGATATTGACCGTATCGCCGTCGTAAGCGCATCCCTCGTGCAGATAAGCGAGGTGCGGGTAGCGCCGTCCCTGTTCGTTTTCTGCTGCGTCCTTTTCTTCGGGGCTGAGCGTATCGTAGATGTCCTGATGCAGTTCCCACGTCGGCGTGATGCCAGCAAGCAGGTCGGCGGCGGGAAGCTGTTCGGTATGGAGCAGGAAGATCCGACCGTTTTCGTCTGCCTGCTCCTGATATTCCTCCGACGTTTCGTCCGGTCGGTCGGACGCGCCCGCGCCGAGGATCAGCTCCGTCGCCGCGACGCAGACTGCAAGCGCCGCAAGCACGATCAGGACGTTCCTCAAGACGGGCAGCGCGGCACGTTTCTTTTTTTCGGCTCTCATACGGTTATCCTCCGTGGCCGGCGGTCGTCAGCTTCATCGTCAGGACCGCGCCGTCGTCGTTTCTGCACTTTGCGTGGATCATCAGCGTCGTCACGCGGTCCTGCGCGTCGTCCGTCCGGACGCCGCCGTCCTTCGTCCCGAAGGGCCTGACCGTGTGGTCGTCGTAGCCGAGCGTTTCGTTGACGCAGCGGTAATAGATCTCCGCGTCCTCCAGTCCCTCGCCGCTCAGCTCGATCCGCGCAAGGTCCACCGGCTCGGCGAAGGAGAGCGCGACGAAGCTTTTTTCCAGCGGCAGCGTCAGATGGTACCGCGGAAAAGAAAAGTCGGCGAAGCTGTAGTCCCGCGTTTCGGACGGGTAGTAAAACCGCCAAACGCTCTCATCGTCCGTCCGCTCCGTCAGCTTCGGCGCGGTCCTGCCGGGCAGCGCTTCGTTGACCGTCGGCAGCGGCGCGTTGAGGTCTTCGCCGCAGGGGTCGCCGAGCACGTCCGCGTAGTCCTTTTTCAGAAACCGTTCGATGTACTGCGCGTAAAAATACTGGATCGCGCTGCCGGGGTGGCCGTCCGCGATATTGATAACGTAATTGTCCGCGTGCTTCGGCGCGGCGAAACGGGCGTAAAGATCGTGCAGGCTGTCGTAAAGGCGGATGTGTTCCGCCCCGGCGCAGAGCTCGCGCAGCGGCCGGAACAGCGCCTGCTGCACGATCCTGCCGCGGTAAAGCGGCAGCGTCACGATCGCGACGGGAAAGTCCGCCCCGGCGGCGTATTCGTCCAGCGGCTCGATGAAATCGCGCCTGTAATTCTCAAGGACCTGTCCCTTGAGCACGGGCGGGACGCCGAAGATCGGCACGAACGAGCTTTCCGTGCTGTACATGGACCGCGCGGTGACGTAATTCGCCAGCCGTTCCCCGATGTTGGGAAGCAGGTTCGAGACCGCGCGGATAATGCCGTCGTTTTTGCCGTCCGGCACGAAAGAGGCGTTCAGCGTCGCGTTCGTGACCGCGCCGGTACCCTCGAGGCCGACGTCCGGGTCGTTGTAAAAATAGCCGAAGAGCACCAGGTCCGG
>JAFRTA010000254.1 GCA_017427315.1 Clostridia bacterium | reverse complement strand
GCCAAAAAGGAAGGCTTTGAGCAGATCGCCGCGCTGTTCCTGAAAACCGCGGACAACGAGAAGGAGCACGCGAAAATGTGGTTCAAGGAGCTCGACGGCATCGGCTCCACCGCCGAAAACCTCGCCGCCGCGGCGGACGGGGAGAATTTCGAGTGGACGGACATGTACGAGAGCTTCGCGAAGACCGCCGAGGAAGAGGGCTTCGCGGACCTGGCGGAGAAATTCCGCGGCGTCGCCGCCATCGAAAGGCATCACGAGGAGCGCTACAGGGCGCTGCTGAAAAACGTGGAGACCGCCGCCGTCTTCGAGAAGAGCGAGGTCAAGGTCTGGGAATGCCGCAACTGCGGTCATATTGTCGTCGGCACGAAAGCGCCCGAGCTCTGTCCCGTCTGCGCCCACCCGCAGGCGTATTTCGAGCTGCATGGGGAAAACTATTAAACCGATGCGATGAAACCGAAAAACAGCGGAGCCGGGCTCCGCTGTTTTTCGCTCGGAAGTCAGGTGCCGGGTTTTGGGTGCCGGGTGTCAGATCGATGTAACCGATACGCAGTGCGTAAAGGTTTTCTTCTTGTACCTTGCACCTTGCACCTTGCACCTAAATTCTGATTCAGCTCCGCTGAATCAGAATTTATCTTCTTCCCTGATGCTCCGGGAAAGAACGCCGGCGCCCTGCCGAGAGACGGGGCGTCGGCGTTCTTTTTTTTGCGCTGACGGTTATACCGTTATTTTTTTACGCTTCCGAACAGCGTTCGGATCATATACAGGAAGGTATGGACAAGACCGATCAGCTTTTGAATGATGTTTCCGTCGTGGGTCTTGCCGCAAATCGGGCAGCCGTGCTCGTATACGGTGGGCTCTTCCGGCTCGGTCGGCGTTTCGCCGCTGCCGGTCTTCGGGATCACCGTGCCGGTCTCGACCGTCTTGCCGCAGGCGGAGCAGACCTTGTCGCCGGTGTAGCCGTCCTGTGTCTCGGTGGCGGCGCGCTTGCCGACGGTCAGGATCGCGCCCGCGTGGCTGCCCGCGTCGACGGAGGCGGTCTCGTTCCGCTTTTCGGTCATGCCGCAGTCGCACTTGTATTCATCGTAGCCCTTCGTGCAGCAGTCCGCGTCCACGTGACGGACGAAGGTGTCGAAGGTATGCGTATGCACGGCGGGCGTTTCGCCGCTGCCGGTCTTCGGGATGACCGTGCCGCGTTTGACGGTTTTGCCGCAGGCGGAGCAGACCTTGTCGCCGGTGTAGCCGTCCTGTGTCTCGGTGGCGGCGCGTTTGCCGACGGTCAGGATCGTTCCCGCGTGGTTGTTTGCCGCGATTGTCGCGGTCTCGTTTCTTCTTTCGGTCTCGCCGCAGGCGCAGGCGTATTCGTCGTAGCCCTTCGCGATACAGGTCGCCGCGACGGTACGCACAAAGACAAATTCATGCTCGTGCGGGACGACGGTCTTCGGAACGACGCTGCCTTCGGTGATCGTCACGCCGCAGGCGGGGCAGATCAGGTCGCCGGTGTAGCCGTCGTTCTCCTCGGTCGCCTCGTGCGCGCCGACGGTGATCGCAGCCTTCGCGTGGTTCGCCGGGTCGGCCGCGGTCTCGTTTCGCTTCTCGGTCATGCCGCATTCACAGACGTATTCGTCAAACCCGCCCGAAACGCAGGTCGCCGCGACGGTGCGGACCTTTTCGGTGAACTCGTGCTCATGCGCCGGGAACGGAACGGGATCGAACTGCGCGGTATAGGTCGCGTCGGCAACAGCAGCGACAATTTCCGGCTCCCAACCGGTGAAGACATAGTAGTTTTCGTCGTCCGCAGCCTTCGAGGGTGTGCCGTTATATCCGGGCGTATCGCCGTGGGCGACGGTCGTTTCGGTCTCGGTCCCGTTCACGATGAACACGATCGTATACGTATTCTTCGCAAGGTCGGAGACCGAGATCTCCGTCTCGCCGGTCACGGTCACGCTGCAGGCGTAAACGCCGCCGGCGGGCTCCGGCAGATCCAGCGCCGCGCCGTTCACGGTAACGACGGGAACGCCGTTGCTGTACGCCGCATCCACGGTCACGGTGAAATCAAGCTCCGTGCCGTAATCGTAGTTGCCGGAGGCAAGCGAGATCGCGGAGCCGGCGCCGCCGCTGACGAACACCGGGTAACGGTTCAGCGTCCCGTCGAACTGCGCGGTGTAGATCGCCTCGCCGGTCACGGCTTCAATCGCGGGAGACCAGCCGGAGAACGTGTAGGTATACTGCGCGTCCGCGTCCTTCGCGGGAACGCCGTCATAGACCGGCGTCGCGCCGTAGGGGAAGGACTGCACGGTTTCCGCGCCGTCCACGATAAAGGTGATATCGTAGCTGTTGACCGCCGCGCCGAAATACGGGTAATAGGTCGCGTCGCCGGTCACCGCGGGCAGCGTCGTATAGAACGGGACCGCCGCGCCGGGCTCGGCGGGAGCATCCGTCCAGCCGAGGAAGGTATAGGTGAATTCGTCGGTCGCGGCAAGCGTCGGCTCTTCTCCGCCGTACGCCGGGACCGCGCCGTAGTAATAATCCGCGCCCGTTTCCGTGCCGTCAACGTTGAAGGTCACGGTATATTTGTCGAGCTTGTAATAGAGGTTCAGCGCCGCGTCGCCGCCGCCGAGAATCGCGATCTCTTCGTCGCTGTTCTCCGTATCAAGCGAGTAATGCGCGGGCGCGGAAGCCGCGTTCGCCGCGGTCACGACGTCCTCGGTCGTACCGAAGAAGGTCTGCGACTGCGGCGCGTCGGGATAGGTCCCGTCCGCGTTCATATAGTAGTTGTTGACGGTGTAAGCAGTGTCGTGGCGCACGGTCCAGCCCGCCTGCAGCGTCACGTCGCCCCAGTTGCCCGCAAGCGCCGTGCCGGGGGCGGGCGTATCGCCCACGGTCCAGGTGCCTTCCGCCGCGGTCACGGTCCAGCCGGTGAAGTCATAGCCGGATCTGGTCGGCTCGGGGATCACGTCGCCGCTCTCGATCGTGTAGTCGATCTCGTCGGCGCATTCGCCGCCCTGCGCGTCCGGCGTCAGGGTATAGTGAATGATCTCCCATTGCGCGTACAGCGTCACGGTCCCGCCGTTCTCCGTCGTCAGGTTGCTCACGTTCTCCTGCGCGGGGCTGAACGCTGTCCCGCTGCCGTCGGACGCCGTATTCCAGCCGGTGAATCCATAGCCGGTGCGGGTGGGTCTGTCCGCGGGCACGGTGAACGCCGCGTCGTAGGTCGCCGCGATATCGCCGGGCACCGTGCCGCCGTCGTTCTCCTGCCCGTCAAATGTGACGGTGTAGGCGTTCGGCGCCCACTGCGCGTAGAGCGTTTTATTGCCGGAGGAGGGCGCGTAGACGTTCCTTATTTTGAATTCTCTGCCCGCGGCGCTTTCCACATATTCGTTATCGAAGCCCCTGCCGAAGCCGTGCATATTGCAGTAGTCGGCATTGAAAATCACGGTATAGTCGTTCCCGGCGAAGGTGCCGTTTTCGGAGAGCACGACCACATTGTTGTGATAGGTTCTGTTGTCTCTGTAATACTGCCACAGCTTCACGCTTGTCACGTCGTAAACGCCGCCGAGATCCACTTCGAAATAATTCGGTCTGCCGTAAAAACCGCCGTAACAGTCGTAGCTTGCGTCGCTTGTGTTTCCGTCGGTTGCGACGCTGCCGGTTTTACCGTAAGCGAGGTTTTCGCTGCCGCCGGCAAAGACCTGGATCTCGGAGATGTGTTCGCAGTATGACTGACCGACAACGTCGTTCGCGTAGCTGCCGCCGGAATAGACGCGCACATACCGGGCTCTTGCGGAGGGCGCTGCATTGAAGTCAGGCATCCGGAACTCGTGTCCCGCGGCGGTTTCCACGTAGGCGGCGTCCGTGCCCGCGCCGAAGCCGTGTCTGTTGTTATGGTCTGTGTTCCAGATCACCGTGAGGTCGTCGCCCGCGAAGGTCCCGTTCCGGGACAGGGCGATCACCTGACTGTGGAAGGTCCGGGTATCCACCCAATACCGCCACAGCCGGATCTTTGCCAGCTCAAACTCCTGCCCGAGATCCACCCAGAAATATTCGTTCGGCAGTCCGTAGCCGGTGCCGTACCCGTAATAAACGCCGTAGGCGATATTGCCGTCGATGATCGAAGCGTCCTGCGCCGTGCCGACGGAAGCCACGTTGACGCCGTTCGCGGTATAGGCGGCAAGCTCCGCCACCTGATCGCAGCGCGGATACCCCATAATATCATTCGAATCGTTGCCGTAGTCGTAAACGCGGATGTAACGCGCCGTGACCGTATTCAGGTCGCCGCCGTTCTCCGGCACCGCGAAGGTCCTGCCGGCGCTCGTCTCATTATAGGCCGGATCGCTGCCTCTGCCGAAGCCGAAGCGATTGGCGGAATCCGCGTTCCAGAGCACAAGAAGGTCGTCTCCCGTGAAGGTCCCGTTCTTTGAAAGCACGATCACCAGATTGTAATTGACGCGCGCATCCGCCCAGTAACCCCATAAAGAAACGGAACTCACGGGATAAACGCCGCCGAAGTCCACCTGGAAGTAATTCGGTCTGCTGAAGTATTCGCCGAAATATTCATACTGTTCCACGTTCAGCGTACCGTCTGTCGCATATCCGCCGCTTCTGCCGTAGGCGACGTTATCGCCGTCCGCCATGACCTTGAGCTCCACGATATGGTTTGCCATGGGCGCGCCGCCCGCCGCGTTTTTATCATTTCCGGCGATGTACACACGCACGTACCGTGCATCGAAGGTGGGCAGATTCTCCGGTTCGTATTCCACATAAAACGCCTTGCCTCTTGCCGTTTCCACGTAGTCTTTGTCCGTGCCGCGGCCGAAACCGAACCTGCCGGTATCGTCGGCATTGAACACCACGAAGCGGTCATTTTCGGCAAAGGTGCCGTTCCTGGAAAGGACGATCACGGTATCGTAATAGGTACGGCTGTCCGCCCAGTAGCGCCACATGCCGATGGAGGCGATGTCGTAGACGCCGCCGAAATCCACCTGATAATAGTTCCCGGTGCCGTTGAAATCGCCGTACGCCATATACTGGTTCGTATCGACCACGCCGTTCACGCCGACGTCGCTGCGTTTGTTCAGCGCAACGTTATTGCCGTTGATATCGTTGACGACGAGCTCAACGAACGGGTTCGCCATATAGGTGCCGTCGGCGTCGTTCCTGTCGTTGCCCGCGGCGTACACGCGGATATACCGCGCCTCATAAGTGTTCGCCCGGCGGACGTCCGATACGTTCATGGTAAGACCGTACTGCCCCTCGGGATACTCCATGTCGATACCGTTGCCGAAGCCGTAGCGGTTCTGGTAATCCGCGTTGAACAGGACGAAGCGGTCGTTCGCCTCAAACGTGCCGTTTTCGGAGAGCACCACGACGGTGTTGTGGTACATGCGCACGTCTTCCCAATACCGGTACATATTCACGGTCTGCACGTCGTACGGCGCGCCGAGATCGAGCTGGTAATAGTCGGACTTTCCGTAATACGCGCCGTAGCTGTAGTAGCAGCCGGTCGTCGTGGCGATATTGCCGTCGGTCACCACGTCGCCGGATTTGTTCAGCGCCGCGTTGTTCCCCTGCGCGTCGATCACCTGCAGCTCCGAAAGGTGGTTCGCCATATAAGCGCCGGTGGAATCGTTGTTGGTGTTGCCCGCGGCGTACACGCGGATATACCGCGCCCGGTACGAAACCACGGGGTTTGTGACGTTCGCGCCGTCGGCGTAAGCGGCGCCGGAGCCGTCTGTCTCGGTGTTCCAGCCCGTCAGGTGATATCCCGTTTTTGTAAACGGATTATCGTTCAGCGGGACCGCCTTACGGTTATATACCCCCTGCGTCGCTTCGTCGCCCTCGCCGCCGTTGGCGTTGAAGGTCAGCGAATAAGCGTCCGTGTTGCCCGCCGCGAACGCGGGCATGACGAGCCCCGCGCTGAACGCGGAAAGGACCATGAGCGCCGATAGCAGCGCCGCAATCGTTTTTCTTGCCGTTTTTCGCATAAGTATTCCTCCGGAGATCATAATGGATTCGATATTTGCGATTCCGGGCAGCCGCAGAATCCGTCTCCCGCGGTTCGCTGCAGAACGCAAAAAAATCCGATATTATGATTTTATCATAAATAAAAAAACGCAATGTTTTTTTATATTCAATAGACAAAAAACGGCGGCGTTCGGAAGTTTCTTCCCGCAGCGCGCCGTCAGCCGCCCGAACGCGCCGGTTTTACCGTGATATCCCGCCGGCTTGCCGCGCTCCCGCGGCCCGGACAATCGTTTCCCGCGGCAAAAAAACCTCCCGGACCATGCTGTCCGGGAGGGTCGTTTCCGTACGGGGGCGGCCGGAGGTCACCGGTTCGTCACAATAAACATCATGCGTTCCTGCAGCGTATCGCCGCCGTGACCGCGCACGTACCCGCCGTGGTCGGAGGTGATCAGGATCAGCCAGTCCTCCGTATCATAGGTCGGACGCGCCTTCACCGCGTCGATCAGCGCGACTCCCTTCTCGTTCGCCAGGCGGAACGCCTCCTCATACTGGGGCGTATCGTTCCAGAAGCCGTAGGTATGCCCGTAATAATCGCAATATTCGAAGATCGTGAAGATCAGGTCCGAGCAGTCGGGGCTCTGAATATCCTTCAGCGCGTTCTGAAAAGTTCCCTCGTCCGCGTCGCCGCCTTCCTCGCCCTCGGCAAAATTCCACGCGACGTTCAGATTCTTCTGTTTCGTGTATTCCACGTCGTTCGCGTACGTTCTCAGATGGCTTTCCCAGGAGAAATCGAACGCGGCGGAGTCGATGAGACCGTCTTCGATCGCGGTGACGAAGAACGTCTTCGCCTG